>NZ_JANAVN010000003.1:0-254298 GCF_024213565.1 Paenibacillus sp. Lou8.1 | reverse complement strand
TTAGCGGCTATGCCAAAATTACCGTCGATATCGGGTCTGCCTCCCAATTGGAAGCCGCTTTTAACGACGGCAATAACGGCTGGGACAGCAACAACACCAAAAACTACTCCTTCAGTACGGGCACTTCTACGTACACGCCCGGTAACAGCGGCAATGCGGGAACGATCACATCTGGCGCTCCAGCGGGTACGATTCCCGGGGATGGCGGCGGTACAACTAACAAGGTAACGGTATACTACAAAAAAGGCTTTAATTCGCCTTACATTCACTATCGCCCTGCCGGCGGAAGCTGGACTGCTGCGCCTGGTGTGAAAATGCAGGATGCCGAAATTAGCGGCTATGCCAAAATTACCGTCGATATCGGGTCTGCCTCCCAATTGGAAGCCGCTTTTAACGACGGCAATAACAGCTGGGACAGCAACAACACCAAAAACTACCTTTTCAGCACGGGAATTTCTACCTACACACCCGGCTTGAACGGAGCTGCAGGATCTATCCGAACGGGGACACCTTCAGGAAGTGCCGTCAGCGTAGGGACTTCCACCTACGCAACCGACCTCAACGAAGTTACAGGACCTATCCAAACAGTGGAACTTTCGGGTGCATCCTTAAATGTAGGCACTTCTACGTACGTACCCAACTCTAACGGAGTTGAAGTAACTATTCAAACGGAGGCGCCTTCGAGCGCCTTCACTCCTATAGATCTGAATACCCTCTCCAAACCCACTTCCCTCAACACAGACTGGAGCAAACAGAGCATTTATTTTATCATGACAGACCGATTCAGCAACGGAGATCCATCCAACGATAATTACGGTGGTTTCAATTCCAACAACAGCGATCAGCGCAAGTGGCATGGTGGCGATTTTCAAGGTATTATTAACCAACTCGACTACATTAAAAATATGGGGTTTACCGCGATCTGGATTACCCCGGTAACGATGCAAAAGAGTGAATACGCTTACCACGGCTATCATACGTATGATTTTTATGCGGTAGACGGACATCTCGGTACCATGGACAAGTTCAAAGAGCTGGTTGGTAAGGCACACGACAAAAATATCGCTGTTATGCTGGACGTAGTTCCCAATCACACCGGCGATTTTCAACCTGGGAACGGCATCGCCAAGGCTCCCTTTGACAAAGCAGATTGGTATCATCACAATGGCGACATCACAGGAGCAGACTACAGCTCCAACAACCAATCGAAAATCGAAAACGGTGATGTGGCTGGATTAGATGACCTGAATCAGGACAACCCTGCAACAGCAAATGAGCTCAAAAACTGGATCAAATGGCTGTTGAACGAGTCGGGGGTCGACGGACTGCGGGTGGACACTGTGAAGCATGTACCCAAAGGGTTTCTGAAGGATTTTGACCAAGCCGCCAATACCTTCACCATGGGTGAAATTTTCCATGGCGACCCTGCTTATGTGGGGGATTACACCCGATATCTCGATGCCGCATTAGATTTTCCGATGTATTATACAATCAAGGATGTGTTCGGACACGATCAATCCATGAGAAAAATCAAGGAGCGCTACTCAGATGATCGTTACTATCGCGATGCCCAGACCAACGGTGTATTTATCGACAATCATGATGTAAAACGTTTCCTGAATGACGCCTCCGGCAAGCCGGGTGCTAACTATGACAAATGGCCACAGCTCAAAACTGCTTTGGGCTTTACTCTGACGTCACGCGGAATTCCAATCATCTACCAAGGCACTGAGCAAGGCTTTAATGGCGGGGAAGATCCTGCCAACCGGGAGAATATGAATTTCAACGCCAACCATGACCTGTATCAGTACATCGCTAAGCTGAACTCTGTGCGCAACAACCACCCTGCTCTGCAAAACGGCAACCAAAAGGAAAAATGGGTGGACGACTCCTTTTACAGCTTCCAGCGCTCTAAAAATGGCGACGAGGCCATCGTACTTATCAACAACTCATGGAGCAGTCAAACTCGCACGATTGGCAACTTCGACAATCTGTCCAACGGTACCCGTCTGACCAACCAGCTGAGCAACGACTCCATTCAGATTAACAACGGTTCGATCACCGTGACTCTCGCTCCAAAGGAAGTTAAAGTTTTCACCAAGTAACGGTCACATTCAGTTACAATGATTATCCAATTGTGCTAAAGTAAAAAATAGAAGGATATACCGAAAAAAGAGCAAGGATGCTGGTAACCATCCCTACTCTTGGCAACAGCCGCTTGGAAGAGCGGTCGGCTGAAAAGGGCTAGCTATTAGAAATAGACCGTGTTTCCCTCTCCAGGGCGGTCTATTTCTTTTTGTTATACTCTACTTATTTTTCTATACGAACATAACTTCGCAACGCTAAAAAAAGTCCCAGCACAAATATAAAGAAAATACTGATGACCCCTCCAGGAACATACGTGAATGTTCTGCCCATTTGTCCATGGGGAGAAAACAATAACGGCACTGTCCATGGATAAAAGGTATTCCCCGGTGTATTTACCAAAACAAAATTTAAACACATGACCGTACACATTCCCATAATAGCAGGCACAAATTTTTTCCAACGGATGGCGAAGAACGTGATGATCGGGATAAGCATAGCGTGCATAAGAATCATCTTAGCAAATACCCCAAGCTGATACATAACAATTTCAAAGGTTAGCGGTCTGGTCGTAATAAACGTACCCAATACTGTAGATAGCACAAATGCCATCAGTAGGCTAACAGCGATGTACATATAAATAACGAGTAGTTTGCTGAAGTAAATACGAGTCCGGCGAATCGGGTTTGTAAACAGTGCAATATGGGTCTTCTCCTGATACTCTCTCGCATAGATATAGCAGGTCAAAATATAGTAGCTCATATACCCAGTCAGAAAATTAATAAGAATAACAACACTCATAAAGTAGTCATTCCAACCATCACGATCTATGGAATACTTGGGACTATCCGCGTAACTATAAAATTCTAAAACAATGGTTAATACTAAAATCATTACACTCAACCAAACAATTTTAGTTCCTTTCAGCTTCAAGCACTCTGCTTTAAACAGGTCAAGCATAGTAACCCTCCTCTCGAAAACTCTCTATTTATTCTTTTCTTTGATATGTCCATATAGATAAAAGCAATCCAAGAAGAAAGGTCACCGATAAGCTGAACCATGCTACTGAAACATTGGTAGGTATAGTCGCATTTCTTTCATTAGGAGATAAAAGATACGGAACAATCCACGGATACCATTCACTTTTGTATATAAAATTCAAAAATATTGCAGTACAAACTACGAGTACAACCACCATGATGCTCTTCCAGCGTATAGCAAAAAAAGAGGCGATTGGGATTAACATCGCATGCATCACACACATTTTAGCAAACACTTGGATTTGGTATACCCAGATAGCCATCGTTAAAGGTCGATCTGTAATGGACATGCCTAATAAGGCAGACAAAAACAGAACGAGAAATAAGGATACAATAATAAATCCATAAATAATGATCAATTTACTAAAATAAAATTTAACCCTGGTGACAGGCGTGGTAAACATAAATAGATGCGTGTTTTCCTGATACTCTCTTGCAAAAATATGACCGGTTAATATGTAGTAACTGATAAATCCGGCTGCAACATTGACGAAGAGAACTATGCCCTCGAAATAGTAAGTCCAACCCCGTTTATCAATTGAATATCTGTAAAAAATAGCGCTCGTCGCAAATTCCAACAGCACAACAGCCAGCAATATAATATAGCTCAACAAGAAGGCTTTAGAGCCTTTAAGTTTAATAAGTTCTGCTCTAATCACGTCGCCCATCCTCTCCTGAAATGAGAGTCAGAAAGTACTCCTCGAGTGTCTGCTTGGAGGTGTGTATCTCATAGACTGAAAACTGATGATCTATTAACTGCTTATTTAACGCAGCTGTATTCTCAATCTGACTATGAATTCTTAGTTGTTGTGGGGATATCACATTAGATTGAAGTTGCTTCATGTGCTCTTGCAGAAATGCTTGCACTGCTTCTGCATCGTCTACCTTTACATCTGTATATTGCTCAAAACCTTCCTCTAATCGGCTCAAACGATCTTCCGCTAACAGTTTTCCATTATGTATAATCCCGATGTGTGTAGCTAACTGCTGAATTTCGCTCAAGATGTGGCTGGAAATAAGAATCGTTTTTCCTTCTTCCTCGCACAACCGCTTCAATAGCTGACGAATTTCCTTAATTCCAGATGGGTCCAGTCCGTTCGTCGGCTCATCTAATATAAGCAACTCAGGGTCATGAACAAGCGCCCTTGCAATCCCTAATCTTTGCTTCATTCCTAGGGAAAAATTCTTGAACTTTTTTTTGCCGGTATGCTCTAATCCCACAGTAGTTAATGTTCGTTCAATTCTCCCATCATCCTGCACCCCCATGTACATACAGCAAATTCTTAGATTGTCGCGTGCGCTCAAATTTTCATATAAACCAGGCGTTTCGATAATTGTACCTATTTTCGAGAAAATAGAAGGATAGTTTTTCTCCAGCCGCTCGCCAAATAAAAAAACCTCCCCACTTGTAGGCTCAATTAGCCTCATTAGCATGCGGATAGTGGTTGTCTTACCCGCTCCATTTTCACCGAGGAAACCGTAGATACTGCCACGCTCCACATGTAAGGATATGTCGTCTACAGCTACAGCCCCCCCAAACTGTTTGCGGAGCTTTTTCGTTTCGATAATATAATCCATTTCTAAACCTCCCATTACAATAATCACCATTTATCATACATTTATTATTGTAATGAATCAATTAAAATTACAATTATAGTATTATTCAATGTTTAGTTACATACATAACAAAAAATTCATTTTACATCTTAAAACTAGTAAAAGATGTGATATAAGTTTCATAAACTCAAATGAAATAATACAAAAAGTAATAATATTATACAAAATTTTGTAACACATATTTTTCCTTTTTGGGTGTATGATTTCTACATACCTTACATGTCCATGCACCGTGTAGCATAATGAAAAGAGGTGAAAATATATGATAAAACAAATTAACGTTATTGCTGGGATTAAAGAACCAATTCGCTCTTATGGTTGTAGAGAAGTCGATTATTGTACTTTTTGTGATACTCGTGACTACTGTGGAATATGTGATCAATCTGATTTTTGTGTAACTAGCGATACTTAGAAATTCGTATCATCAAAATGAAAGGAGGTGAAAATTATGCTGAAACAAATCAACGTTATCTCTGGTGTTAAAGAACCCATTCTTGCGTACGGATGTCCTAAAAATGATGATTGCTATTATTGCGATCTCAAAGATTACTGCCGTTCATGTGATGCAATGGATTTCTGTATTTCTAGTGATACCTAGTATTTATCTATATCTAAATAACGGGATTAATTTTACTTAATCCCGTTTCCCCCTTCTTAAATTATCTTAATAATAAAAGTGAGGTCTTTGAAATGGCTAATCTGATCCAGGATAAAAAAGATGAAATCATTCATTTTCACCCTTATAAATTGTTTGAAGTCGACTCAAAAACCTTCTTTTATAACGTCGTAACGAATGCCATATTTGAGATTGACTCATTAATTATCGATATTCTACATAGTAAAGGCAAAACCGAGGAGCACGTTGTTAAGGATTTAGCCGAGCGTTATGAATTATCACAAGTAAGAGAAGCCATCCAAAATATGAAGGAAGCATACATTATTGCCACAGATACTAACATATCAGATGTTGAAAAAATGGGTATACTTGATAACTCGCAAAGAGTCTTCAAATTATCCTCTCTGACCTTATTTATGGTGCAAGAATGTAACCTTAGATGTACTTACTGTTATGGAGAGGAAGGGGAATATAATCAAAAAGGGAAAATGACTTCAGAGATTGCTAGATCTGCCGTAGACTTTCTGATCCAACAATCGGGTGAAATAGAGCAATTGAATATCACTTTTTTCGGCGGTGAACCCTTGTTAAATTTCCCTCTCATACAAGAGACGGTGCAGTATGTTCATGAGCAATCCGAAATTCATAATAAGAAATTTTCTTTTTCAATAACTACAAATGGTACACTTATCACTCCTAAAATCAAAAACTTTTTTTACAAACATCATTTTGCGGTGCAGACCAGCATAGATGGTGATGAAAAAACGCATAACTTCAATCGTTTTTTTAAAGGTGGACAAGGATCCTACGATTTACTCTTGAAGCGTACAGAAGAAATGAGAAATGATCGTAAAATAGGCGCGCGCGGTACAGTAACTCCTGCAGAGCTTGACCTTTCTAAATCTTTTGATCATTTAGTGAAACTGGGGTTCAGAAAAATATATTTATCTCCAGCACTTTATTCCCTATCGGACGAGCATTACGATACTTTATCGAAAGAAATGGTTAAACTCGTAGAGCAATTCCGAGAGTTACTGGAACGTGAAGACTATGTTACAGCCAAAAAAATGTCCAATGTCCTTGGCATGCTTAGTAAAATTCATTCCGGCGGTCCTAGAATCCACTTTTGTGGAGCGGGTACGAATGCGGCCGCTGTTGATGTTAGGGGAAATTTGTTCCCTTGCCATCGTTTTGTAGGCGAGGATGAATGCTCTATTGGCAATCTATTTGATGAAGATCCATTGAGCAAACAGTATAATTTCATTGAGAATTCAACAGTAAGAAATAGAACCACCTGTTCAAAGTGTTGGGCCAAAAATCTTTGTGGTGGTGGATGCCATCAAGAGAACTTCGCGGAGAACGGAAATGTCAATCAACCTGTCGGTAAACTTTGCAAAGTAACTAAGAATTTCATTAACGCTACTATAAAATTATACCTCCAACTTACCCAGGAACAAAGAAGCATCCTTTTTGGTTAGTAATAACTACTCGGCATTGTGCCTCTAAGACTTCATATCATTTATTAACAATGCCGATCTAGCTACTCTGATTCTATCTTATCTGGCTTTATCCCTAAATATGGAGGGCCTATTTTATGTTCCAACTAATCAGAAAATACATTAAGCCTTTACTGGCACTACAAATTACTGTACTTTGTATCATTATAATAAATATATTGTTCATGATCTACCAACCTATTTTAATGCAACGGCTGATAGATTCCTATAACACAGAAACACTCTCAGCTAAAGAAATCAGCTATTTAGGTAGCCTTTTTTTATTACTACTAGTTGGTGGAGGATTCACAGGAGCACTGAGAGATTCAGTTATTTTTAAAATCAAAAATTTATTACAGTTCCGGTTGAGGAATGATATATATCAACAAAATCTAAATTTACGAAGCCACCAGCCCACTGGAAAAATTATTTCCTTACTTTATAATGATGTCGAAGCTCTTACTGGATTGCTAAATCAAGCATTTATAGCTATGTTTACGGACTGTCTGACAATTGTCGCAACCGTTGTTGTTCTCTATTTTATGAATTGGAAGCTGGCAACGGTCTCCCTGATCTTTATTCCTATTTACTTTTTCTTATACTACAATTCCAAAAAGAAAGTGTACCAATTAAATGTTGCCTACAAAAAACAATATGAAAATATGACAGAAACCCTTCAGTTAGGTTTGAAACAAAAATGGACTGCAATCAGATTCAACCGTCAAAAATATAGTAGTGCCCTATTTTGCAGAGAACAAATACTTTTGGTTCGTATTTTGAAAAAACTTTTTGCGCGAGAACTGCTACTAGGTATAATCAGTAACTTTTTAAGTGGATTTTTCCCTTTACTTTTACTAGCTATTGGAGGTTTTTTGCTAATTGATAGAGAGATTACCTTAGGTACACTGGTTGCTTTCAGTACATATATAGTCAAGTTGCTACAACCGGTATCACGCTTGTCACAATTAAATGTAGGTGTGCAATCAGCGGTAGCTTCAGCTGAAAGGATTCTTAACTTTTTCAATTTAAATGATGTTTGGAACGGCACAAATATTGAAGGATTTACGGGAAATGGAATATACGTAAAAAATGTATTTTTTTCCTATAACAATCTTACTCCTGTTCTTGATGACATCTCGTTTGAAATCAAAAAAAATCAAATGTTAGGTATCGTAGGAGAAAGTGGATCTGGTAAAACGACTATTGTGAAGCTCCTAACCGGAGAAGTCATTCCGACTAAGGGCGAGATCTACTATGGGGATAACAGATTACACGATTTGAATAAAAATTACTTCTATAAAAATATAGCGGTAGTCACACAAGAAGAATTATTAACAACAGGAACCATATTCGATAATATTGCCTTTGGCAATAAAAATGCTACCTTAGATGAAGTTGTTAATATTTCAAAGAAGGTGGGGTTACATGACTATATCTCATCCCTTCCCGAAAAATATAACACTAATATCATTTCTGGAAAATATGACTTATCGGTAGGCCAAAAACAACGTCTGGCTATAGCAAGGGCATTGCTTCACAATGCCCCTGTGCTCATTTTGGATGAGCTGACCTCTGCCCTTGACGCTGAAACTGAATCTCTAATTCTGCACCTTTTAAATGAGCTTAAAGGTAAACGAACTATCATCATTATCGCTCATAAATTCCAAACAGTCATTCATGCGGACCATATATTAGTTGTTCAAAATGGTCGAATTGTAGAACAAGGTAGCCATGCGGATCTAATGTCTTATAGCAGCACTTATTCTAACTCTTATAGGAAACAAAAAGATTTTCTGCAAAATGAAGTGCAGGAGCCATCCTACAAATAAAGACAACCCATAAAACAAAACAGGCACCTGACGAAGCGTACACTTCGTTGCAGGTGCCTTGTTTATATATAAACAACGTGGGATTACTTAGGCCTCAGTAGCCACGTTGATATTGTTCAGGTATGGAAGGCTCCTCGCCGCGCAGCGTCACTGCTGCATGAATCGCCCAATATGGATCGCGCAGCAATCCGCGTCCCACAGCGACCAGATCGGCATCCTCGTTGCCGATAATGGACTGCGCCAAGGCTGGGTCATCCAACGAGCCTACAGCAATCACCGGGATGTTCAGTGCCTCGCGAATTTGGCGTGCGAACGGCACTTGATAGCCCGGATAGTTGCCCGGCTTTCTGGCGCCAGCAGGGCCTTCCCCGCCCGAGCTAACATGGATCACGTCTACGCCTGCAGCCTGATATGCACGGCTCAGCTCAATGGCATGATCCACATCGTACCCACCATCTACGTATTCCACCGCACTGATGCGTAAGATTAACGGCATACCCGCAGACATTTGCTTGCGTACAGCCTGAATAACCTCAACGCCGAAACGGGATAAATCCTTACCGTACTCGTCGTCCCGCTTGTTTGTAACTGGCGAATGGAATTGGTGAATCAAGTAACCATGTGCCCCGTGAAGTTCAATCGTATCCACGCCCGCTTGAACTGCACGCCGGGTAGCGTCTGCGAATTTTTGCACCATGCCACGGACTTCCTCCGTCGTAAGCGCGCGTGGCTGTTTATAATTCGCATCCGGGTATGCAATCGCGGAAGGAGCCACTGGCTCAGCTGCATCCTCAGCTTTACGGCCCGCGTGAGCAATCTGGATGCCTACCTTGGACCCGTGCGCATGAATGCCGTCAACCAGCTTCTTATAAGCTGGGATATGCTCGTCTGACCAAAGACCCAGATCATAATCTGTAATCCGTCCATCCGGTTCCACGTCCGTCATTTCTATAATAATCAGGCCCGTACCTCCAATAGCCCGACTCAAATAATGAACATGATGCCAATCATTCGGAATCCCGTCCTTGGCTGTCACCGAGTATTGGCACATCGGGGGCATCACCACACGATTCTTTAATTCCAAATCTTTCAGTGTATACGGTGTAAACAACGAATTCGTCAAAACGTTCATCTCCTTTTTATCTTCGTCACATAAACGAAAAATACGCTCCAAATTACACGGTCTATTAAAAACATAATCGGCATAGTCCAAACGGAATAAAAGAGATTCCTCCAACGGGGGATCTCTCACATTTGCAACTTGCAGTCATTATGTATGTCGTATGTTGTAGATATATTGCACACAACCTATTATCCACAACCCAATAACTTTTTGCAAGTAAATATTTAAAAATTATTAAATATTTTTTTGTCCTTCCCCTCTCCGCCTCCTAGCTATAATACAAAAAGACGCCCTTACGGACGCCTCTGCAATACCAATCTTATTGTGCTGAACCTAATTGTACCCATGCCTTCTCAATCTCTGCAACCGCCTGATCCTTGTTCATGTTACCGCTGATATATGCCTGCATCAGCTCACCAAATTTTTGGTGGAACGTATCCAGCGAGTAGTTAACAGACAGATCACCGGACTTCGACGTTTTCAAAATACTTTCCATTTCCTTAGGCATTTCCAGATCAGGAAGCGGTGCATCCTTAATTGGAGGAATCACCTTCGCTACCTGGGAGAACCAGTTCTTACCGTATTCCGAAGTGTACAGCCAGTTGAAAAATTCAATTGTTTCCTTCGATACTTCGGAATCCTTATTGATACGCAGCGCCTGATCTGCACCAGTAATAATGACTGATTGATCAGCTTTGTCACTCACCGGATATCCCATGATGCCAATCTTGAGATCAGGATTAATTTTCTTGATTGCTTCCTCATCCCATGCACCTTTACCCGTCATAAACGCAGCTTTTCCGGATGCAAAATCACTTACTTCCGCATTGCTGTCCCGTTCCAGTGGCTTATCTGTGCCATGTTTCACCGTCAAATCAATGAAGTTAAAGAAGTTGTTGTACAGCACTGGGTAGTCCTTGATTTTTGCTTTGCCTGCGATAAAATCACTAACGAGCTGCTTCGGTTCCACGCCTGCATCCTGCGCGGCAGCATCTACATAGTGTTGGAAGATATGCTTCCATACCCACCACTCTTTATATGCATTGGCAAATGGAGTAATGCCCTTCGCCTCTAGCTTGGTGACCGCATCCTGCATTTCTGCAATCGTCTTCGGCGGGGAAGTTACCCCAGCCTTGGTAAGCAAATCCTTATTGTAAATCAGCGTAAACAGGTTCCCTTTTACCGGGAGTCCCAGCACTTTGCCGTCACTGGAGCTCATATTCGCTCGAACAGCATCCGTCATGGCTGCTGCCAGCGGCTCATTGGTCAGATCGGCGCTATAATCCGCATACGTGTCGATGTCGCCTCCTGCCGTCGTTTGGAATACATCCGGTGTACTACCTGAGGCTATTTTCGACTTCAGAATCGTGTTGTAGTCTGCCTGCATGATCTCCAGATTGATCTTCACGTTAGGTTTGACCTTCTTATACTCCTCGATATACGCGTTAAAAGCATCGGTATACTCTGGTGAAGCTGTGAACATGTTTATTGTAACCGTTTTCAAATCTTCTTTGCCGCCAGCACTTTCTTTCGACGCATCCGTGCCGCCGTTGCTTCCACATCCGCTCAACAAACCGACCGTCAAAAGCAAACTGCCGGATAACGCCATCATCTTCTTTAACATGGATACTCCCCCATTTGTTTGTGATCAACGTCCATGCGCTCATTCTAAAAAATATACTCCAATTTAAAAAGGCAGATTAGTGAAGCGTTAAGGGTAAAAAAGTGGTTTATTGCAGGCTTACGCGATACTCAGACGGTGACACCTGATAATAATTACGAAAAGCCTTACTGAAATAATTTTTATCTTTGTAGCCGAGCATATCCGAGATTTCCTGTATTTTCAGGCTAGAATCACCCAACAGCTCCTTCGCCTTGTCCATTCTAACCTTCTGTACATATTCGTGAATACCGTAACCAAACTGCTGCTTAAACAGCTTCATCAGGTATTCCCGACTCAAGAAATAGGTTTCGGCAAAAAACGAAATTTTGATATCCTCAAAATAATAACGGTCGATGTGCCTTTTGATGTCCGTTATGTCAAAGGGCTGGTTCCCCGCTTGAGCATGTTGGACCCCAGCAATGTAAAGCTCCAGCATCCGATTCAATCTCTGACCGTAGTGGACAAAGCTCGTAAAATCAGCAGACAAATCGCTTTCCCCCACTTGCTCCGGTTCTTCCAAAGCTCCATCTTGATTCAACGCTGACGCTGACGTAGACGCACCCAACTCAATCGCAGCTTCTCTCAGTAAAAAATGGAACTCCTTCATCATTCGATCCGCATCCTGTAAACGGAAAATAGGGCCTGATGCCAATTGTTTCAGCAGATCGCCCAGCAGTACCTTTGCCCGGTTCGCCTGACCTGTCTGAGCATCCTTTTGGATCGACAACAGTCGCTCCGTCCATGACATTTCCTCTAACGTACCCATTTGCCGTGGCACTGTATGAAGAATGGATTCCCCTTCCAGCTTCAACACATCCGTGCTGTGAATGAGCGTCTTGGCATCCATATAAGCAGACGCTAGCTCCAATACATCTGTGCAGAGCTTACCCAATCCGGCAACTACCACCATGCTGAACAGCCCATGCAGGTTCGCCACCGCCTTCTGTGTCACTTGTGCCAATAGTAAGGCCATATGTTCTTCTTGTCCTGGGGCCAAGGTACAGATCGAAACGACCTCACGCTCCCGTCGCGGATGGGAGAAGCTAAAACAACTCAACCGTTCATCTGACGTCTGAGCTAACACATTGGTCACGGCAAAATCCATCAGATCGGCATCGCCATGAAAACGTGTCCTGCGAATCTCATCCCTGTTCAGCAGCCGCAGCACGATCACCCCAAAGCGATTCCCCGGCTGATCCGCTCCGATCAATGGGAGCAACGCCGTATTGGCCTGCCTTTTGAAGCTACCGTCCAAAATGGACAAATATAGCTTCTCTTTCAGCTTCGGCAGTGACATATTCAGCGTAATGTTCTGGCTAATGAACTTGTTTTTGCTTTGCTCTCGACTTTCCAGAATGTCCACGGCTTTGCGCAGTGCCTGATTCAGATCCTGACGATTGATAGGTTTGAGCAGATAGTCCACCACCCGGGATTGAATCGCCTGCCGTGTAAATTCAAAGTCATTGTAGCCACTAATGACAATCGTCAGCAGGTGGGGATATGCCTTTTCGATGGCACGAAGAAATTCGATACCGTTCAGCTCAGGCATTTTCATATCGACCATCACCACATCTATATGGTGCTGACCCAACAGCTCCAGTCCCAACCTTCCATTCGTCGCCTCATAAATATGTTCGATGCCCAGACCGTCCCAATCCCCGATAATACGAATGGCTTCGCGCAATGGCTCCTCATCGTCAATAATCAATACGTTATACATGACTGACTCCTCCCCGGGGAATTTGCATTCTCATTTCCGTTCCCGTTTCATCCGTAAGTATGAATAATCCTGCCTGATCTCCATACAAAAGCTTCAACCGTGTGTTCAGATTTTTCAAACCAATATGCTCGCTCTCCCGTTCTTCCCATTTTTCATGGAATGAATCCAGCACCATTTTCAGCTTGTCCTCTGAAATTCCAGGTCCGTTGTCCCTGACTGTAATTGTGGCATTTGTAGAACTCGATTCGGCTGAAATGACGATCAGAATATCGCTTGATACTTTTTCCAACGCATGCTTGATAGCGTTTTCCACCAACGTCTGCACAGATAATCTCGGAATCGGCAGCTCCATCAGCGTTTCTTCCCATACCACTTCGACTCGCAGTCTCGCTCCGAACCTTGCTTTTTGCAGACCTATATACCGTTCAATGTGCTTGAGCTCTTCGCGGGCAACTACGATATCCTTGCCGTTGATGGAATACCGCAACGTTTGGGCCAACGCATCCACCATATCCGCCATGTCGAACATCTCCCGCTTTAATGCCTGCGTGGATATGGCTTGCAGGGCATTGTACAGAAAATGAGGATTAATTTCAGCCTCCAACGCCTTGAGTATGGCGTTCTTTTCGACCAGCTTCATGCGATAGCGCTCATTAATAAGTTCTTCGGTTCTTTGTACCATTTCGTTAAAATGCAGCGACAAATATGCAATCTCGTCATGTCCCTTCACAGGAGCTGTTGCTCCAAAATCTCCGGTGCTAAACCGCTTCATCTGGGTGGACAGCTTATGTAAAGGTCGGGTAATGGCGTTCGAGGTCAGTGTCACTAATATAATAGACACACCTAAAAATAAAGCTCCGATGGCATAGCTCCAATTCCGTGTAGTCGTAGCTGCTTCATAAATCTGGCGGTATGGGATGGGCTTAATGAGCTGCCACCCCTCTTTTTCACCAGCATCATAGACGACCAAATACTCCTGATCCCCACTGCTATCTGACCACGTTACTCGCCCGCTTCCTCCCTTGCCGATCTGTGACAACACTCCAGAATCACGCATCCGCTCATATAGCGGAAAGCTGTTCACATAAAAGGGAACCTCTTTAGGGCTCATTAGCATCAATTGGTCCCCTTTGCCCAGTGGAATGTTCTGCATGATTTCATTCACGGCGCTCGTATTGTAATAAAAGGACAGCACCGCCTGCGGGTGGCGGGATGCAATCGACCTCAGCACTCGATGGTATGCCATAAAGCTGGCTTGTGGTGCCACATAGCCCATATCAGAGCGGGACCCCACAAAGGATTGAAATGATTCGTTCGTGGTACTAGCCATCGCCTCTTTATACCAGGGAAGCTTGGGAATATCCGTGTTTATTCCTTTGCGCACCGTAATGTTGTATGTCTCCCTGGTGACCACATAGTATTGATGTCGGTCCGCCACGTACAGATAGATCGCTTCCAGATCATTACGTGAATAAAACATGCTGCGCAAGTAATTTTCAATGACCATTCTCGAAGCATAGTCTCGATTCTCATTGGCAATGGCGTTCATGATATCGTTATAACGAAGCTGCGGAAGAGCCAACTGCTGCATTCCCTCCAAGTAATCCTCCAAATTCTGATTGACCAGCAATAGATTATTGGTCGTGCTGGCGATGCTATGGTTAACCGACTCCTTTTCAATCATCTGATAGGAAATAATTGTGAGTGAGCCCACCACCAGAATAATCACCGAGGTAAAAAGTAGAATGAGCTTGTTCACTAATTTTTGCGTGATCCTCCTCCACATAGAGCGAAGAAACGTTCCTACACGCTCTGACATCATGATAATCGCCCCTTTTGAAAGCGTACACATTTTTACCCTCAACTGTTTTCTTAAATCCATTGGTCCGGCCCTAGGGGCTATCCTATACTTTCATTATATCTTAAACAGCTTGGAGCGAAAGAGCGGAAAATGTTGAGAAAAAGAGGTGCGTTATGCTGAAAAAAAGGGGAACTTGGGGCGACAAGGGCAGTAAACTGGAATTCGGTTTATTCACACTGCCCGTAATCCTGTGCATTACGATTGCATTTTATATTCCGTTTTTGATGACGATACGCTATTCCCTGACCAAGTGGAACGGCATATCCAAACATCCGAAATTTGTAGGTCTGGATAACTTCAAGCAAATCCTGCTTGGGGACGCCAATTTTGCACATGCAGCCTGGTTTACCGTCAAGTACGCCATTCTGTACATTGTATTGGTGAATGTGCTGGCCATTTTGCTGGCGCTCGTTCTCGATATGAAGCTGAAAAGCTCGGCTTGGCTGCGGGCGGCTTTCTTTATCCCGTATATCCTCAGTCTCGTGATTGTCGGCTTTATATGGAAATTCATCTTCATGCAAGGCTTTGAGTCACTGGGACACAGTACAGGCTGGGGCATCTTCCAGCTAAGCTGGCTGGGTGAGGAAGGGCTCGCGTTTATTTCCATTTTGGCGGTATCGATCTGGCAATCCATTGGCTTTTACATGGTCATTTATATTGCAGGCTTGCAATCTGTGCCAGAGGATTTAAAAGAAGCTGCCATTGTCGATGGCGCGGGGCCGATTCGGAGATTTTTCAGTATTATTCTACCGATGCTCGCACCTTCCATTACGATCTCAGTCTTCATGGCACTGACCAACTCGATCAAAGTGTTTGACGTCATTTTATCTCTGACCGGCGGCGGACCAGGTGGTACGACATACAGTATTGCGTATGATATTTACCGGGACACGTTCCAGAACAATCTGTATGGCTACGGAACAGCCAAAGCATTGATTTTATTCGTTGCAGTCCTGATCATTACGATTATTCAATTGTCTATTTTCAAACGCAGGGAGGTTGAAGCCTGATGCAACGCAGCCGTACGGGACGTATTTTGCTAGAAGCGGGCATGATTGTATTATCATTGTTATTTTTGTACCCGCTGTTTCTCGCCATTAACAATTCGTTCAAAAGTTTCGCTGAGGTCATGACCGACGTTATTGCGCTGCCCAAGCAGCTTTCGCTGGATAACTACGTATATGTATGGAAATTCATTGACTATCCGCGCCTATTTCTGAATAACACCATTATCACCGTCGTCGGACTGGCAGGTATCGTACTGATATCTTCCATCGCAGCCTACAAGCTGGCAAGAACCAAAAGCAAATGGAGCTCCGTGATTTACATGCTGTGCATTATGCCGATGCTGATCCCATTTCAGTCCATCATGCTCACTGTCTTGCGACTGGCGAAAGACCTAAATCTGGCAGACAGCACTTGGGGACTTGGCTTCCTGTATTGGGGCTTCGGCGCACCGCTGGCAGTGTTTATCTATCACGGCTTCGTGAAAGGTATTCCGGCTGAGATTGATGAAAGCGCCAAAATCGATGGGGCCTCGGGCTTCCGGCTTTTCTTTTCCGTGATTTTTCCCTTGCTGAAATCAGTCACCGCCACCATTGTCATTATCGACGTGATGTGGATTTGGAACGATTTTCTGCTTCCGTTACTCATGGTCAACGGCTCACCCAGCACCAAAACGCTGACGCTGGCCGCCTATACCTTTGTCGGACAGTATACGTCAGACTGGCAATACGCCATGACCGCGATGGTAATGGCTGTTCTGCCTTCGATCATCGTATTTATTTTTCTGCAAAAATACATTGTCAAAGGCGTCGTCGCTGGAGCCGTCAAAGGCTGAGTCAAGGATGCGAAGCCAGATGCAAAAAAGAGGACTTGCGTGTTGTTCGCGCAAGTCCTCTTGGTTTCAACCTGTTCAGGCCTAAACAGGCTTGTCCATGGTACACATGCTAAGCCTTAAATTGGCCTAGCGCCTTTAGCATTTCGTCCATAGCAAGCTTCCTGACCCGTTTACGAAAAAAATATAATGAGATTATAAAATAAAAAGCGCCTGAAGTGAGGAATCCCCCCCTCTTAGGCGCTCTTATATTATTTATGCTTAACCCATTGTGCGCTATCCACCGGCCAAAAAATCACATCCGCACGGCCAACAATATCTTTAATAGAGACAAAGCCAATAGCACGACTATCCCTACTATTATTGCGGTGGTCGCCCATCACAAAAATATACCCCTCAGGTACCTTGGAATCGGTTATGGTTGCATTTGGAAAATCAACATTGTTATATAGTTCTCCCTTGGCGTGCGCATCCTGAATAGCTCCCTGAATGTATGACTCCTCTACTTTCTTACCGTTCACATAAAGATTGTCGCCTTGATACTGAATCGTATCTCCAGCCACTCCAATAACACGCTTAATAAACTCTCTTTGTTCCTTTCTCACATGGAATACAACAACCTCACTCGGCTTGGGATCACGAAAATCGTAAATCACCTTGTTCACGACCACTCGTTCATCTGTCTTGAAATTCGGTTCCATGGACGCTCCCTCAACAATAAATGGCGCAAATAATAGCCAACGTATAATGAACACGAGCACAATGGCTACAATAATGGCCTTAAGCCAATCGATCATCTCATTTTTCACTCGTGGCTGCTTTTCCTGCAATTGTTCGACAGTTGAATCCGTCAAATGATTTCCACTCTCCATGCGCTAAACCCACCCTTTCCCACAGTTTTCATTCCTATTATATGTATAATGTTTAAGTATAATCAAATTTTCCCAGTCTGGCAAAACTACATTTTTAGTTGAAACAAAAGTGTGAACTTTTTTTCACAATATCAAAAAAACAGTAAAAAACTGTTGATGCAAACGTTAACATATATTACACTGTGCATATACTTCTTAGAGCGTTTTGGACTAATGGTAGATCAATCTATTCCCCCAGGAGGTGTCCTGTTTTTAGTGGAAAGACAGCATGAGTCACTTTTATAGATGCTATCTTCTTTTAAAATATGAGCTCAAATAAGGAGGAAATTACATGTTTAAACGAAATGATCGTCCAAAAACCGGCTTTAACGCTCTAAGACTCGGTGTTTCTTTTGTTTTTGCTTCTTCTTGCCTTATTGGAACCGCTTACGCAGATACGTTATCCAACGACATCCCTTCTTCCGCACTCACAGAAGAGGCAGTTAGTACAACCGACTCAACCACCGTCTCCACAACGTTAGCGGCAGGTGATTTGTATGTAGCGCCAAATGGTAACGTGTCCAATCCGGGTACAATATCCAGTCCTACCACGCTCGAAGCAGCACTTACGCAAATTGCTCCTGGTAAAACCATTTACCTGCGCGGTGGCAACTACACCTACTCCTCAACGGTTACAATTCAGCGTGAAAATAGCGGCAATAACGGCTCACTCAAAGGGTTGGTCGCTTACGGTAGTGAAAAGCCGGTACTTGATTTCTCTGCTCAAGCCTTTGGTTCAGCCAATCGTGGACTTCAGCTTAACGGAGACTTTTGGCTGGTAAAGGGCCTTGAAGTCAAGGGTGCCGGAGATAATGGTATCTATATCGGCGGCAGCAATAACCGAATCGAAAACGTGGAAACCCACCACAACCGGGATACTGGACTTCAGCTTGGACGTTACTCCCCTAACGCTTCCACTAGTGAGTGGCCATCGAACAATTTGATTTTGAATTCTTACTCTCACGATAACGCTGATCCCGATAATGGTGAGGATGCCGATGGCTTCGCTGCCAAATTGACTGTGGGATCAGGCAATGTGTTTGATAACTGCTTGGCTGCGTACAACGTAGACGATGGCTGGGATTTGTATAGCAAAACCGAAACGGGTCCTATCGGCGAAGTAACCATTTTGAACAGTGTGGCCCACCACAACGGGCAGACCGCAGATGGAACGTCTACCGCGAACAGCGACGGCAATGGCTTTAAGCTGGGTGGAGACAAAATCAAAGTCAACCATATTGTGAAAAACAGTATTGCTTTCCAGAACAAAAAGCACGGCTTCACCTACAATAGCAACCCCGGCAGCATTACGTTGACCAATAATACCTCGTGGGACAATGGACAAAGTAATTTTGCTTTTGACAAGGGTGATCACGTGTTCATTAACAATCTTTCTTTTGAAGGAACAGCAAGTGATAAAACAAGCGGTACAGATCAGGAAGACTCTAGCGTTTGGTGGAAAAACAAGAAATCGACGAATGCCAAAGGTCTGGTAGTCAGTGCAGACGACTTTGTTAGCCTCACGCCTTCTATCACTCGAAGTGCAGACGGTTCCATCCAGCTCGGTGATTTCCTTAAGCTGGCCAAAGGAAGCGATCTGATCGGCTCGGGTACTCCGAGCGGAAAAAATATAGGGGCACGTTAAAAGCCCCGCCTAATCAGGACGCCCTGGCCCATCTACCAACTCAGACAATTTTGCATAATATAGCGACCGGTGATTGTCCTCATAACCAGACAAAATATGAGGTGAACAGATCATGGAACGAAGAATCACACTGAAACATACACTCGCCTATGGAAGCGGTAACATGCTAGGAAGTGGCGCACTTGCTATTAGCGGTGCATGGTTAATGTACTTTTATACAACCTTTTGCGGACTGTCTCCCGTTCAGGCCGCGGCCATTTTCTCTGTTGCCAGCATCATAGATGCAGTCAGCAATCCGGTCATGGGCTTTATCAGCGATAACTTTCACCGGACCCGCTTGGGCCGTAAATTCGGCAGACGACGCTTTTTCATCATGATGGGTATCCCGCTGATGCTCGTGTATCCGATGCTTTGGGTAGATGGGTTGGGCTTCTGGTATTACCTGAGTACGTACGTGCTGTTTGAACTGGTGTATACCTCTGTCATGGTGCCGTATGAAGCACTAGCGTCAGAGATGACACGGGACTTCGGCGCACGCTCCAGATTGACTGGATGGAAGGCCATGTTTGGCAAAATTGCCAATTTCGCTGCCGCTTTTATCCCTGGTCGCTTTATTGCCGAGTATGGCAAAGACTCTCCATTGCCTTTCTTTTATACCGGTCTCGTTTTTGCAGCTATTCTGCTGATTGCGATGGCATTCTTGTACAAAAACTCCTGGGAACGTCCAAGTGAGGAACTGCAAAAGGAACTGGAAGGTGAAGCTCCGCTTTCCTTTATAGATTCGATGAAAAAGTTGTTTGTCGACATTTCCTCTACCTTCCGAGTCAAGACGTTCCGTCATCATCTCGGGATGTACCTGGGCGGCTTTTCAGCTGAGTGGCTGTTTACTTCTGCTTTTACGTACTTTATTGTCTTCTCCTTGTTCCAAAGCTCGGAGATGGTATCCAATTTGAACAGCTTTAACTCTGTCATTCAATTGATTTCTACCTATTTCTTCATCCAATTCTGCGTGCGTAAAGGGTTCCGTATGCCTTTCATCGCCGCACTCGTTGTCGTTTGCTTTAGCGTAGCAGGTTATGGCCTGCTCTATATAACGGGAGCCTCGAATACGATGGTATGGCTATATGTCATCACCCTGTTCATGGGGCTTGGTACTGGGGGCGTCTACTACATTCCTTGGAATCAATACACGTTCCTTGCCGATGTGGATGAAGCGTTGACCGGCCGTCGCCGGGAAGGTATTTATGCAGGTATGATGACTTTTGCCGGAAAAATGGTGCGGGCCGTTGTCGTCTTCATTCTCGGCTGGGTGTTACAGCATTTTGGCTTTGTATCCGGGGCTGATAGTCAGCCCGTCGCTGCTCAGCACGCCATCTTTTATGTACTCGTGGTTGGTACTATCGTTCTCGCGATCATCGGTATGATTGCTTCTGTCGTGATGAAGCTGGATATTGACAGCCACAAGAAGCTAATCGCCGAAATTGACCGCCTCAAAAACGGTGGCTCCATGAAATCAGCCAAACCGGAAGCCCGGAAGGTATTCGAGGAACTGACAGGCTTCCATTACGATCGGTGCTGGGGTAACAATAACGTGGGCTTCAAGAACAAACCCGTTGACCCTAAGACACACACTCCATCTATGTAACAACAATAACAATTACAGATTAAACATTTACTAAAGAGGTGACTGTATCATGGCAAATCCAACATCACAACCAACCACCAGTCCTACAAAAACAGATTCTTGGGCTGTACGTATGAGCGATTCCGTTCTGCAACGGAGCCCGGAATTTTATGAAAAATGGGAATATGACCACGGTGTCATTTACAGAGGTCTGGAATGGGTTGGCGAACTGACAGGCGATCCCAAGTACATGGAATTTATAAAAAAACATATGGACCATTTTGTTGACGAAAATGGCGTAATTCAGCGCTATAAAGTAGATGAGTACAATATTGACCACGTGAATAACGGCAAGCTGCTCTTCTCGCTGTATCGTGCCACAGGAGATGAACGATACAAAAAGGCAGCCTACCAATTACGCAGTCAGCTGGAAAAACACCCACGCACAAGCGAGGGCGCATTCTGGCATAAGCAAATTTATCCGTATCAAATTTGGCTCGACGGCTTGTACATGGGTGCCCCGTTCTATGCTGAATTCATCCGCGAATTCGGAGATCCGTCAGAGTTTGACGATGTGACCCTGCAATTCAAGCTTTGCTACGAACATACGCGTGATCCTGAAACAGGCCTGCTCTACCATGCTTGGGATGAGAAGGGTGAGCAGCATTGGTGCAACCCGGAAACAGGCTGCTCTAAAAATTTCTGGGGACGCTCGATGGGTTGGTTCGTTATGGCACTCGTTGACGTGCTGGACTATATTCCAGAGGATCATGCAGACCGTCCCGTCCTGATCGATATGCTGACGGAAACACTGGAAGCCCTGCTGAAAGTGCGTGATAAAGAAAGTGGAGTCTTTTATCAAGTGCTCAACCTGGGCCATGTGAAAGGCAACTATCTGGAAGCCTCTGCTTCCTGCATGATTCTCTATGCTATTGCCAAGGGCGTTCGCAAAGGCTATCTGCCAGAGCAATATCGTCAAGAGGCAGAAATCATCCGTAAGGGTATTATCGATGAATTTATCACGATCACTGAAGAAGGACTTGTGAATCTGAACAAAACGGTGCAAGTAAGCGGTTTGGGTGGCAAGGATCGTCGGGACGGTACCTTCGCTTACTATATCAGCGAGCCGATTATAACCAACGACCCCAAAGGTATCGGTGCTTTCATTCAGGCGATGGGTGAAGCAGAGCGCATCTAAAACACCCGAACGATATACCTTATTAGCAAAAAGGACGGTGGCCATCAGCCCCGTCCTTTTCTTATATAAACATATCTTACTTCATAACCTTAAACTCATATCCCTGTTTTTTTAGATATTCTATAATTTGCGGCAAAGCTTTTGCAGTTTCTTCTTTACCATAGGTGTCATGCATGAGTATGATGGCTTTTTCTCGACCTTTCACTGATCTCATAAATTGGTTGATTAGTCCAGGGGCTTTCTTGGATGCTCCCTCTGCATCCTTCGTTAATACATTCCAATCTACCTGGTGATAGTCCTTTTGCAGTAAGACTTTATCCAAAGCAGCCATCCCCTGTGGATCTCTTCTATTCCATGTCATGTGGCCCCCAGGAAACCGGATCATTCTTGTGGTGAATTCTGGCCCTAGAATACTTTTTAACACCTTATTGTTCCTCTCAATATCCTGCATAACATGGTCTGTGCTTACCCGCCTGTTAGGATATAAATACTTATAATTATGAGAGTACGTGTGGTTTCCTATCGCATGACCCTCTTTAACAATTCTTTTGATAATGTTCCTGGTATGTTCATTTTCATCGGCTTCTTTTCCTACGATAAAAAAGGTTGCCTTGACCTTCTGTTTTTTCAGAATGTCCAATATTTTAGGTGTTACCGTCACGGATGGACCATCATCAAAGGATAAGTAGGCCACTTTTTTACCATCGGCTCCATCGGGCATCTGCCCTAGCATTTGCTGCTTTAAATATTTTTCGACAAAGGCACCATCTTCTACTTCGGGGTCGCTTTTTGGAGAGACCGCTTTACCTTTTGATGAGTCCTTGGATACGGAATCTGTTTTTTTAGCAAGCTCCTGTGTTGGCGCCTGTGTTTTGTTATATGAGACCTTTATTGCAATGAAAGTAATACAACCTGCCACAAATAATAAAATAGCAATCCAAATGAGCCTTTTTCTGTTCCTCTTCAAGCGGTGCTCCATTGTCCTACTATGTGAATAGCCCTTTTCCATTAGCTTATGTACCTCCATACTAAAATAAGAAAAACCACCGGATCAGGGTTGATATACACACCTTAGAATAGACATTGGAAAACCCCTTAGGTTTAGCCGATGAAAATTTAGGGATGTGCTTCAACCAGAGGACAACCTACTCCCGGTGGCTTTCTTGTCTTGCATTTACATAATTTATGAGTATCATTGCAGTTTATTACGATTGCTTCGTTAGGGCCTGAGCCAACAAGGACGCATAAGCTTTAGCACCTTTAGGTTTCAAATGTACTCCGTCATGCTCGAAATAGGAGTTTTTACCAGAGCTGGCTCCGTACCAGTCAATTATTGTAATTCGCGGGTCCTGGGACGCTGCTTCAGCAAGATGCTTGTTCACAATACTCTCCCACGGCCGAGGCACACGGGTATTCACAAGTATAATACGCTTCGCATCCTTCAGGCTAGCCAACAGATCGGATAACTGGTCCTTGGTAAAAGCGCCGTTCGTGCCTAGCTCAATAATAACCGTCTTACCGAGCTGTCCGTTCTGTCTTAGCTGCTCCAGTACGGCAGGCGCCTCCGCCATCTGACGGCCGATCCGCCCATCTACAACAGCTCCCGGGAAGGATTCCTGAATGTACGACTGTACATCCAACATGACAGAGTCTCCAATGGCGGTAACACTCGAGCCATCACCTGTCATAGGCGTAGCTTCTTTGGGTTTGTCCGAAGGTTCCGACGGTTTCGTAACATCGTCCGTAGTACCAGCCTGGACCGCCGTATTCTTAGGCGTCTGGGTTTGAGACGGGACTGGGGTCTGCACCTTGCTGCCCTCGGACCCTTGCAGCTTGATGGCTTGAGGCTCCTTGGAAGCCACGGATACCGTTCCGTGAAGCGGCGGCATCGCCTTTGCCTTTGCGACTGGATTCTCATCGCTTGATGCCGCCTGAATCGTTGCATCAGGAGAAGCCACGTACAGGTGGACGGTACCCACGAGAATACCTACAAACAGCACAGCCGCTGTAGTTGTAGGCATCCATCTCCACCGCGCCTGTCTACGAACCGCAGAGCGGATTCCTGTGATCCAGTGGCGGAATCCTCCATGGCGGATCGGCTCCTCAATATATTTAAACGAGAGAGACGCCAGCAATACGGTAGCTAGCAATTGTAAAATGATACGCAGCACATGCACGCCATCGGTATCTACCTGAGGCGTCGTTAGCGTGATAACCGGAACATGCCACAGATACAGTCCGTAGGAACGGGCTCCAATCCAACGTAGCGGCTTGATTCCAAGCAGACGACCAAGGTGGCTTACCGGATGTGCCAATGCTGCGACCACAATAGCAGTGACTAAAGCTATGCCCAGCAGGCCGCCCCGGTACAGAGATGGGTCATATTCATTCGTGGCCCACGCCCAGTGACAAAGCAACAGCAAGCTTATTGCACCGATGCTGTCCAGAAGCATACGCGCCTTAGCAGAAGCTTTCTCTTTCAGTTTGCCGCTTGGCCACACCAAAGCCAGTGCCGCACCAATCAGCAAAGCAAATCCGCGCGTATCCGTGCCGTAATACACCCGGCTCGGGTCGCTTCCCGGTACGTAAATCACGGCCATCAGGAGCGCAGATATTAATGCCAGACAAGTTACCCAGCCTGCGAGCACAATACGCTTGGGCATGAATTTTAGCCCGAGCGCCAGCAGTAAGGGCCACAGGATATAAAACTGCTCCTCCACCGCCAGCGACCACAGATGCCCAAGCGGAGAAGGGGGGCCGAAACTTTCAAAATACGAAACCTGATGGAAAATAAACCACCAATTGCTCATATACACCAATGCGGCAGGTACATCTCCGCGCAAGGCCGTGAGCCGGGACGGATCGAAAAGCAACGAGCACAGGACAATGACAGCCACAACCGTCAACATGGCAGGCAGCAACCTTCTGGCACGACGCAACCAGAAATCTTTCATTTTAAAACTATGATATGTATCCCACTGACTAACCAAAATATCTGTAATCAGATATCCTGACAAAGTAAAAAACACGCCTACACCCAACAAACCACCTGGCAACCAATCCGGATTCAGATGATACACAATGACTGCGATGACTGCCAGCGCTCTTAAACCATCCAAACCTGGCATATAACGACGTTGTGACGACAACCGATTAGACTTCATTTCAGCCGCCGTCCTTCTTGCAAATTCAAGCTCCCTGTCTGTTTCAATGCTCTTCTGCCCTTTCCCTCTCCTGCACATCGTCTGCGATGCCCTGTAGCCTTTTCATTCATTATATAAAACTTCATAATCGTAATGATTTCAATGAAGTTAAAATTAATGACAATGTTTTTATTATATCATTCCTTTCCACAGTTAGGTAACCACTGATAGATATACAAAAAAAGGCATCTCTTCCCTTAGGAAGAAAATGCCTTTTTATTAGTATTCTATTCTCTTAAAACTTGATGATACCTGAGGTATGAAGGAAGACCAACAACATCAGGATCGGTGCAACATACCGAAGACCGAATAACCATACGTTGAACCAGAAGGGTTTGATGTTCGCATGCTCAGCCGCAGTCTTCCAGTAATAACCTGTGAATATAACAATCAACAAACCGCCTAACGGTAAGAAGATGTTGGATGCGGTAAAGTCTACGAAATCAAAGAATGATTTATCCCCTACTTTTAGTTCAGGCACCAGCCCCATGGACAATGCAGAAGGGACGCCCAGCATCAAGCACAGGACCGATACGACGAGAACGGAGCGAACCCGGCTCCAACGCATACGCTCCATGACATAGGCTACTGGAACTTCCAGCAAGGATACCATAGAACCTAATGCAGCAACCGCCAGCAGTACGAAGAACAAACCGCCGAAGAATGCACCAAAAGGCATTGCCGAGAAAGCAGCCGGTAAAGCAATGAAAACCAGCGATGGTCCTTGAGCCGGATTAATTCCGAAGGAGAAGGTTGTAGGGAAAATAATCATACCTGCGATAAACGCATAGATTAAATCTCCGCCACCAACGGCCAGCATGGCTCCACCCAGCGATTGACGGCGATCTACGTATGCACCGTACGTGATCATAATTCCCATCCCCAGTGAGAGTGAGAAGAAGGCATGTCCCAAAGCAACCAATGCAGACTCTATACTTAGCTTAGAGAAGTCGGGATTCAGAAAGAAGGATACGCCCGCACCAGAGCCTGGCAGCATAAGAGCGTTAATCATCAACACGAGCAACAGGATGACCTTGGCAGGAATCAAAATTTTATTGAACTTTTCAATCCCGTTCGATACCCCAAGAGTTACCACGACTGCTGTAAATGCAAAAACAACTAACAGCCAAACCAACGGCGCATAGCCGGAGGAAAAAGAAGCGAACTGTCCAGCAAAATCATTATTCGAAAACAGATTTCCGCTAAATGCCTCAACGGCATAATGTAGTGTCCAGCCCCCTACAATGGCATAGAACGACAAGATAACAAACGGCACGATAACAAACATGATGCTCATCTTGCCCCAAATCGGATGACCGCCTACTTTTACCATTGCAGAAGCAGCACTTCCTCGACCTGCACGACCAAGCGCAAGCTCCGCTAAAAGTACAGGCAAACCAACAAGCAACAGGCAGACAATAAACAATAAGAAAAATGCAGCTCCACCATATTGTCCTGTAATATACGGAAATTTCCAAATATTACCTAGTCCTGCCGCACTGCCGATCGCCGCCAATATAAATCCAGCAGACGAGAAGCGTTCATTTTTATCAGACAGGCTATTCTGCCCCTTGCTCAAATTCATTATATCCCCCTCATTCTCTCTACTTACGCATAAACATGAGCATGCGTACATAAATAATTTTTACTCATTATAGCGTAAGTAGGATGTAAGGTCATGCATAATTTTTCACTATTACCGGATTTATTTTCATAATGTTCGGTATCTACAAAATACAACAGAAAACTACATATTTTCTTCAACATCCTTCTTTATTATGGTCTCTCCCATGCGATTAGATACTTTTTGATAAATATACGAAATCGCCAACAGTACAACACCAAAAGAGAAGTAGGCTACAATCGTGCTTCCAGTTGTTAACAGATGTAGATCATACAACAGCAGCTTACCTGTCGACAGCAAGGTCAAGCCCAATCCAAATCTGCGAATGTAGACCACTCGCTTGAGGAAGCCGTATACAATATACAAAATGGCTAGTAGCAAATACACCAGACTGAACACAAGACCAGCATCCCCCAGACGGAACTGAACTCCGAGAAAGGCCGTTATGATGCCCAGCAAATATACACCCATAATGACCGGATACAACTCATTACTTCTATAATGTCGGGTCATCAGTGCGTTCAGGAAATCCCTGCTGCTGAAGAATACCAGCACATTAAAGGCTGCGAGGACCACCAATGCCACATAATCAGCAGCCGTATTTTGCGCATAATTTTCATGCAAGGTCGGAACCGTTACGGTGACCACCAGTGCCAGCGCGTAGCCTATGACGTACAACGCCAAGCTGTAGTATTTAATCACCCGATCATACAGCAACCTCACCTTAGGCAGGAAATAAGCCAACACCAGCGATACGCAGGTATACAACAATACTTTGTACAAGGTGTAATGAGCAAACTCGTCGGATAAGACGATGTTATACCAATGCCCTGCTTCATACAAAAGGTAGAAATATACGTTCACCAAAGCTACATATTTAAATCCTTGCATGATATGCATTTCGTACAACCGATTGTTTTTGAAAGCATTCGGACGGCTAAATTCAATCGCATAGAAGACGGTAACGATCAACATTCCCAGTGTAATGAGCGTATATTTGAGTCCAAAATAGTCTGTCTCAAATCCTGACAACAGATATATAGGGAAATCGACGAAAAAGAATGCGCCCAGACACAGTAATAAAATGCCCCAGCCAGCTCGTTCCAATTCCTTCAACCGGTAACGATGTCCATATAATGTAAGGAGAACTGCTTCGATCAACCACCCCATAGATAACCATCTAACTCCAAACTGGAACGGAATCATGAGGATGGCAAAGGTCAAAGAAGTCGCATAAAATAATATTTCGGTTTGTTTCTCCTCTGGAATATATCGACGGACCCATTGTCCCAGACCTCCGTACACCAAGCAAAAGACCAGAGCCAGCAAGCCTTTATAATCATCCAGGCCTGCATCGCCGAATAGAGAATACAGAACGGAACAGCTCACGACTGTATTCAGAGCTAATAGGGAGAAATCCAGCCATGACAGTTTTGTTTTTAAACGGAACGGCACCCACAGTGTCATCCCGAGGTACATCGCAAATGTAATGACTGCATACAGCATGCTCGCTACGGTGCTTTCCGATAACCACGCCAGCACAATCATCAAGGGCGTATTAAGCAGAAAGCTGATATATTGCACGACGACCCACCGTTTGCGGAAGGATACAAGCAGAATCAGCAGGTTTAACAGGAACAAATAGCCCATGGCGATATACACGGCG
Organism: Paenibacillus sp. Lou8.1; assembly: GCF_024213565.1. NCBI lineage: Bacteria > Bacillati > Bacillota > Bacilli > Caryophanales > Paenibacillaceae > Paenibacillus > Paenibacillus sp. Lou8.1. Next base: position 225,540 of record NZ_JANAVN010000003.1, on the reverse strand, counting down.
TTCCCTTCCAGCCCGTTGGCTGCCATATAAGAAAAGAGCGGAAGATACCCCCCTACTAAACCGAAAGAGCATATCGTTCGGGATTCATACCTTAATGACAGTAGCACAGCGGTCACCGTAACTAGTACGGACAAGCCTATGCCTGTATACATTCCTATGATTTCTAACAAAAAGTAGCTGTAAAAAATCGATCCGTACAGTACAGAAATACCGCCGCCTAAAATACCGAGCGCAAAGGTCTGCTTCTGCTTGCGATACAGCCATTCGCCGCCTCCCAGCATCAGCGCTCCTAGCAGAAAGAAGGCCACGCCCTTCATATTTCCTGTAAACCAGTTCGAATATGAGTATTTAAAAGCGGCTCCCACACCCAATATAATGAGCAAAATCCCCAGCTTGTTGATCCAGTTCAAGCCTAGCTTCATTTCAAACTGATTTTGCTTCATGCGCTTCTGCATCGTTTCTTCGCTGATCTCTTCTTCTCCGAGTTGCTGAAACTCGCTTGCCGTCTGATGAAGCAATTGGCGCTCGGCCTCCTGAAACCGCACGCGTTGCTCCATGATCCGGTCACGAATCTCCTCTGAGAATAGTCGTAATCTGGCGACGATCTCGTCCTGATCTTCTTTAAGCTCATGTGTAGTTTGCTGAATAAGCTGGTCCACCCGGTTTTTAGCCCCATATTCAAAGGATGTCAGCCGATTTTTCCCTTCTGCGGTTCTGGAAGCAAAATAGGTCTCCAGCTTTTCACGTGAAATGCGAATCATATTCGCCTTTTCACTCAGCATTTGCTCCGTCAGCGCAGTGCGCAGCTTTCCATTTTCCTGCTCAATATGTCGTACTCGCTCTTCCAAGTGAATGCAGCGAGCCTGATAATCCTCGAACTTTTTTCGCAGAACCTCATTCTCCAAAATGATATCTGAGGCTTCATAGTCCGCGATTAATGTTTGATACTCCTTGAGCAGCTTGTTCTGTTCTTCGCGGATCGTATGTAAACGATCTTTAAAATCCTCCATGTTCTCCTCCATTGCTGTCCATTTTGGTAATCATTACATTTTACATGAAATTAAAAAGTCATTATAGAGACTATAGCCCATTTTGGACGGTAAATTGGGGCTTTTACTTATATATTCTTCCAGTTTCATGATCGCAGATGAAGTAGAATGGATATACATATGAAATAAAGCCTACCTTTCCCCTTCGCAAACATGAAATCCGCATGGATGTGTTGCAGAGTCTACGCTGTGTATTTATTTTTATTGGAAAGATCACGATGAAAAAAGGAATTAATCCAATGTGCAGACTCATGCCCTTGATTACCCTGCCGAAAATCCGTATACTAACAAAAAAGCAAACGATATTATGCCTGTGAAGAGCATCCAACTCGGAGGCGTTTACGCCAAGGACCATACGTTAGCGTAGGATATGGCGATATGTAACTAAGTAAACCGGACCCGCCCGTTACAGCGGAGCAAAGTGGATTGGAGAGTCATGACATCTGTCATGCTGTCCGGTCAATTTGGGTGGCACCGCGAGATCAAAGCGCTCCTCGTCCCATGTGGATGAGGGCGCTTTTTGTATTTTTATCCGAAAAGGAGTGCGGTGTCATGTTGGATATCAAATGGATCAGAGAGCATCAAGAGCAAGTTCAGACGGCAGCAGACGGCAAAGGAATACAGGTATCGGTCGCGGAGCTGTTGACCCTGGATGATCAGAGAAAACAGCTACTTCAGGAAGTGGAACAGCTTCGACAGAAGCGTAATCAGTGTAGTCAGGATATTGGCGCGCTAATCCATGCCGGCAAGAGTGAACAGGCAGAAGGGGCAAAGCGGCAGGTCAAAGAAATTAACGAACGGCTAGATCTTCTGGAAGCCCCGCAACAGGAAGTAGAGGAACAGTTTCAACAGCTTTTGCTTCTGATGCCTAATATCGTATCGCCAGATACGCCACGGGGAAGATCGGATGACGATAATGTAGAACTGGAGCGGGTCGGGTCGGTTCCGAACTTCGGATTTGAACCAAAGGATCATATGGCGCTCGGTGAGCTTCACAAGCTTATCGACGTCCCTCGGGGTGTCAAAACAGCCGGTACCCGTAACTACTATCTGACGGGAGCAGGGGTTGCATTGCATCGGGCTGTGCAGCAGCTTGCGGTCGATCTGCTGACTGAACGTGGATTCCAGTTGTTGGACGTTCCACTGATGGTACGTGCAGAGGCGATGCGCAGCACTGGTTTTTTCCCGCTCGGACTGGATCAGACGTACCGCATCACAGGAGAGGATCAGTGGCTTGTAGGCACTTCGGAAGTACCACTGGTCTCGTATTACAGCGGTGAGATCGTGGATGTTGCGGACCCGATTCGGCTGGCAGCCGTGTCTGTATGCTTTCGCAATGAAGTCGGCTCAGCCGGAAGGGATGTACACGGACTGTATCGCGTGCACCAGTTTGCCAAGGTTGAGCAGGTCGTCATCTGCGAAGCAAGCCTGGACGCTTCGGAACAGATGTTTCAAGAAATTACGCGCAATGCGGAAGACCTGCTTCAACAGCTGGAGCTGCCTTATCGCAAGATGGCTGTCTGTACAGGCGACATGGCGCAAAAAACCTACAAGCAGGTGGACATTGAGACATGGATGCCCAGCCGCCAAGCTTACGGCGAGACACATTCGTCGTCCCAGCTGCTTGATTTCCAGGCGCGCCGTTCCAACATCCGGTACCGCAATGCGGATGGCAAGCTGCAATATTGCTACACGCTCAACAACACAGCGGTCGCTTCGCCCCGGATTCTGATTCCGTTGCTGGAGCATCATCAGCAAGAGGACGGTTCGATCCGTATTCCGGAGGCTTTACGCCCATATATGCCGCGAAGTATGGAATTTTTGCGTACTCCCTTGTTATGAAAACAGGAGCGCACTTTGAAAAGTAGTACCCAATGAGTAGGATTTTCGATCGTAATCATCGCAAAAAAGACGAAGGATAAATATCCTTCGTCAGAGTGTCGAGAAAGTCCAGAGGACTTTTCGACAATTCTATTTTTATATGGGGAGACGCATCTTTTAAAACAAAAATCGATTTAAAACGATCTGAGGACCCTAGTTTTTAGACCACTAAGACAGTTTTAAACCCCCTGCAAAAAAACAGGGGGTTTCTCGACAGCCTGACGAAGGATAAATATCCTTCGTCTTTTTTGATGTTTCATTGTGTCATTGTGCTTCTGCTTCCCATGCGCTGGCAGGACCAAAGAATTCATAGTGGATATCCGAAGTAGGGATATTCCACTCCTTCAACAGGCCGTATACCGATTGCATGAATCCCTCAGGGCCGCAAAAATAATATTGGGCGTTCCGATCCGGTATCACGGATTGTAACCAGGCCAGATCCAAACGGCCTTCCTTGTGAAAAGCCTGTGCCAGCCGATCCTGCTCCGTTGGTCTGCTGTAACACCAGCGAACTACAGCCTGTGCATGTGTGGCGACCAGCTTTTCTACCTCATTACGCAAAGCATGGTTATCCCCATTGACTGCTGCGTGGACAAAAGTGATAGGCCGATGCGGAGCAGATTTCACCAAGAAAGCCAGCATACTAACCATCGGGGTTAGTCCGACCCCTCCGCTGATCAGCACGACAGGTCTGCGATCTGTCCGATCCAGCGTAAAATCACCCGCCGGTGCAGATACTTGAAGCACATCGCCCTCTTGCACCTGCTCATGCAGATACACGGATACTTTACCTGCCGGGCGGGACTCTACAGCATCCTCACGCTTTACAGATATCCGATAGTGAGATTGGCCCGGTGCATCCGAAAGACTGTATTGACGAATGTGGGTATTGTGTTCGCCCGGAATTTCCATCTTTAAGCTGATATATTGTCCAGGCTCGAATTCAGGCAACACCTGCCCATCCTGCGGCACCAAATAAAAGGACGTAATTTGGTCGCTTTCCTTAACCTTTTTCTGCACAACAAAGCTCTTAAAGTCTGACCAGCCTCCCTGCTGCTGTCCAGCCTCCTTGTACATTTCAGCTTCCATGTCTATAAATACGTTAGCGATCACACCGTAGGCTTCGGCCCATGCGGCAATGATCTCGTCTGTAGCCGCATCTCCCAGTACGTCCTTGATCGCAGCGAGCAGATATTTTCCGACGATAGGATAATGCTCGGGCTTAATTCCCAAACTGCGATGCTTATGTGCAATCTGGCGTACCACCGGAAGAATTTCCTCCAGGCGGTCAATGTGCTGTGCAGCCGCATATACAGCATTGGCCAGCGCTCCCTGTTGACGTCCTTGCTTCTGATTCGCGTGATTGAATATATTGAGAAGCTCGGGATGGGCCTCAAACATCATCTGGTAAAAACGCTTGGTGATTGTAGTTCCGTGTACCTCCAAAACAGGTACAGTCGATTTGATCGTTGCAATGGTTTGCTCACTTAGCATCTTTGTATCCCTCTTCTCTCCAAAATAAGATAACAAAGGGTATTTCAACATATGTCCCATTTGTTAATCCTCAATTTAAAACCCAGTATACCCACATAAAGTAACCGTTTATGTGATTCCAGTCACTTTAAATTTGAAATAATGTGAACGTGTCAATGACAAAACGCACAATTAAAACACACTTTCCACATAACTGACGAGCTTTCCCCAAAGTTTCAAATATCTATATACCTATTTTGTATGTAGTGTTCAGATTTTTCCTTTCTCGTAACAACAGTTTCACCATGCTAAAGACTTCAATTTATTCCACTTGTAAACGCTTCCAATTAAGATAAAATCGAAGATGAAGTGCCGGACAAGCCGTTTCGGCCTATCCTATCCGTGTTAAAGGAGGCAGATGATATCGTGAAGTGGATCAACAGCAGCAAATGGTTAGCCGCATGGATTTGTATCCTATTCGCAGTGGCCAGTGCGGGTCTTCAACCCGATACAGCACATGCCCATACAACAGGCGTTACGCAAGCAACCTACGGGACCGAGGTGAACCAAGCGCTGAATGGTTTGGACGTCGCCAATGCTGAACTACCCCTGAGCGCAACAGCAAGCACAGCCATTACGAACGGAACGGATTGGAAAGACACCGCAGGTAACCCGATTCAGGCGAACAGCGGTAATATTCTAAAAGTAGGTTCTACTTATTATTGGTACGGCGAGCACGCCGAAAACTGGAAATTTGAAAAAGTGAACGTATATACCTCAACCGATTTGAAAAATTGGTCCTTCCGCAGCAGTATTCTCACCAAAGATTCCGCCCCTGAGCTGAACTCCAGCAAAATCGAGCGTCCTAAAGTCATCTACAACAAAACCACCGGAAAATATGTACTATGGGCGCACTATGAAAATGGCACGGACTACTCACTCGGTCGTGTAGCCGTCGCTACCAGCGATACACCCGACGGAAATTTTGCCTACCAAGGCAGCTTCCGCCCGCTGAATTACGAGTCTCGGGATATGACGGTGTTCACGGATACGGACGGTAGCGGCTACCTTATTACAGCTTCCCGTAAAAATGGCGGCGCCAACGATACGATGGCGATCTTCAAGCTGACAGCCGATTATACAGGCGTGCAGTCGTTCGTTGGCTGGATTTTTGAAAATGGCTATCGCGAAGCTCCTGCTGTTGTGAAAAAGAACAATACCTACTACCTGTTCACCTCGCAGGCTTCCGGCTGGTATCCGAATCAGGGCGCTTACGCAACCGCCAGTTCCATGACTGGAAGCTGGTCTGCTCTGTCGCCCTTCGGTGACCCGGCAGCTTACGGCTCGCAAATCCATTCCATCGCCACGATTACGGGTAGCGCAGGAACCAGCTACATCTATATGGGCGACCGATGGAATCCGCTCAATCTGAGCGACCACAAATTCATCTGGTTGCCACTAACCCTGAATGACTCCAATAAAACAGCAACCCTGAACTGGTACAGTAGCTGGGATCTGGATGATGCGACAGGCACAGTAATCCTACCGTCCCTTGTGAATCACGCACAGGACAAAACAGCGACTGCGAGCTCAGCCGCATCCAGTTCTCCAGCTTCACTGGCGAACGATGGCAACGCCCAAACCTCGTGGAAAGCTGCTTCCGCATCCTGGCCCGCTTGGTGGCAGGTCGATTTGGGCAGTACCAAGACCATCAGCGAAGTGGATATTTCATGGTTTATGTACAAAGGATCTGAAGCGTATTACAAATATAAAATTGAATACAGCACGGATGGAGTTAACTACTCCACGATTGACCGCACAGGTAATACCACGTATGGTTTTACCAGTGACAAAGTCAACTTTCAAGCTCGCTACGTGCGAATCAACCTTGTAAATGCAGTGCTATTCAATAATCCGAACAACTGGTATACCCCGACGGTGCATGAAGTAAGATTGCTTGGCAATTAACTTGCTTCATTAAAAAAGAACATGGCAGGAGAATCCCATATTAGATAGGCTTCTTCTGCCATGTTTGCTTTACCACCTGTTTCGTACTCATTCGCTCAACGTACCCGATTTACTGTGGTAAACACAAATTTATCATACCGATGCCGTGAGAATGAGTATTCAAACGGTATACCCGTATCCAGATAACCTACCTGCTCAATTTCTAAAACTGGATCATCCGCACCACAATCCAAATACTCCCAATCTAGCTCGGTCGACTTGGACGCGCGGATGGTACGATGTGAACTGACAATATTAAGGCCCAGCTCCTCCTTAATATGTTTGTACACTGAGCCGTGCAACACCTGCTCGGTAATACCGCTGATCAGCTTCGTAGGCATGTATGTGCGCTCTATCACATACGGCTCGCCCTCTACAATACGCAGACGGACTACACGATACACAGGAGAATTGGCATCAATAAATAGATGCGCCGCTACCTCTTCAGATGGAAATTGAACGTCAAAGGCTATGATTTTACTTTTGATTTCTTTCCCGCGCAGCACGTTTGTCAGCCCCAGCATTTCATTCACAACGACATTAACCGGGCCATTGTAGATCGATTTGACGATAAAGGTTCCGTGTCCTCTTTTACGATTCAACAGCCCTTCCGACACCAAGGTATCCAATGCCCTCTTAATCGTCATCCGACTTACCCGGAACTCACTGGCCAGTGAAATTTCATCGGGAATCGGATCATCACTGCTATAGGTCTTGTCTATAATACGCTTCTTGACCTCTTGTGCAATCCGTTCGTATTTGTTCATTGGTCTACCACCTGTACTAAAATTTGTTTTATGTCAGCATTTTACCAAAACATCGGTAGCGCTGGTTCTTTTGGTTCTGCAGGCGGGACGTTAAGGTATCACGGTATAAGTAAGTATACCGAACATTATACTTTCTCACCAGCGGCGTACAGCACAGTTCTTTGATGATGATGAAGAAAAAAAGGCGGTCCAGAGGACCACCTTAGAATCCGTTATTCTCGATCACCTGTTTGAACCAGTGCCCACTCTGTTTAACGGATCTCTTGCCACCGTTCTGAAGATCGACAGACACAAAACCATAGCGATTTTTATAAGCATTCGTCCAGGACCAGTTGTCCATAAACGTCCATAAGTGATAGCCCTTCACATTGGAGCCCTCTGAAATGGCCCGTTGAACCCACTTGAGATGCTCACGGATAAAATCAATGCGATAGTCATCGCGGATCATGCCCTGTTCATCTCTGAACTTTTCTTCACCTTGAACGCCCATTCCGTTTTCTGAAATGAAGCATTCAATGTTTCCATAATTTTCTCTGACATTGGTCAGAATGTCGTAAATGCCTTTCTCATAAATCTCCCAGCCCCGCATCTCATTCATCTTGCGGCCAGGCATGACGTAATAATCGAAGAAACGTTCCGGCACAAAAGGAGCATCCAGGTTCGGCAGACTTTCACGAGCCTTGACTCTGCGGGGCTGATAATAGTTAATACCCAGTAGGTCCACAGTGCCCTGGCGTATAATCTCCCGATCTCCGTCTTCCATGCTTGGTACATATCCCTCTTGGCGTAACAGCTCCACGAGCAAAGGATTGAATTCTCCCGTCACAGATGGGTCTAAAAAGGAACGGTTAAAGAACGCATCGCATATTTCAGCAGCCTGCACGTCTGCCGGATGCTGACTACGCGGATAAGTCGGCGTCAGGTTCAAAATAATTCCAATTTTCCCCTTATAACCGCCCTCTCTGTAAGCCTTAATAGCACTGGCGCTCGATAACAGGGTATGATATCCCACCTGTACGGCTTTACCGAAATCCACTTCATTCGGATAGTGGAAATCGTATAGATAGCCGCCTTCCACCGGGACAATCGGCTCGTTATGCGTAAACCATTTGGCTACACGATCCCCGAATAGCTCAAAGCAAGTGTTAGCGTAATCTACGTAAGCTTCGACCGTCTCCCGGTTCACCCAGCCTCCTTTTTCCTGTAAAGCCATCGGCAAATCAAAATGATACAAGTTCACAAATGGCTCAATACCCGCCTGATGCAACTCCTCAATGACGGCATTATAGAATTGAACTGCCTGCTGGTTCAATTTACCTCTTCCTGCCGGAAACAGACGCGACCAGGAAATAGAGAACCGGAAGGAGTTGTGACCAAGCTCTTTCATGAGTGCAATATCTTCTTTATAGCGGGTATAGAAACGGGACGTTTCGCCAGGTCCAACGCCGTCATAAAAACGGTTCGGCTCCTGCTCAAACCAATAATCCCAAATGTTCGGTCCTTTGCCGTCTCCCTCCACGGTTCCTTCTGTCTGGGTAGCCGAGGCCGATGAGCCCCACCAGAAGTCGGATGGAAAACGGTATTGAATGGTTTGCTGCTCTATATCTTTCATTTCGGTATGATTCACAGCTCTACTCCTCTCTCTTTTGCATGAATAAGCTGCTAATCTAGCAGCTTATTCACATTACATTCCAACAGTTTGATCCTTACCTGCAATGGCTGTTTGGTTAAGCTCCTCTTCCTGCTCTTTACGAACGTTCATCCGATCAATAATTTTTAGGAACGGGAACCAGATGACAAAGACGACAGCCATATTAAACAACTGCAGTACGCCTCCCATCAGAGATCCCGTAGCCATCATTCCACTAAAGAACAACGGCATCGTCCAAGGAACCTGTATTCCGTTTGGCGGCGGTACAATCCCAGTAGACATGGCGAAGTAAGTAATCAGCGTAACGATCATTGGAGCAATGACCCATGGGACAAAAATAAGCGGATTCATCACAACCGGCAAACCGAATATGACGGGCTCGTTGACATTAAACAGACCCGGTCCAAGGGCCAGCTTACTGACCTGCTTCAATTGCTTACTCTTCAGGAAGATCAGAATCGTGAGCACTACGGCCAGTGTCATACCTGTACCACCGATACCTACGGTATAAATATCCACAAACTGCTTGGTGATAATATGCGGCAGTTCCGCTCCTTTGGAGTACGCTTCGTAGTTTTCAAGTGCCAGCGTATTCCAGATCGGTTCCATGACTGAGTTGATAATAATCTGACCATGAAGCCCAAAGAACCATAAAAGCTGAACAAAGAAAATAGCAATTAATGTAGGTATAATACCACTGCCCAAGTGCACCAGAGGTGCCTGTACAGCATGATAAATCAGATCATGCAGGTTATTATGAAGAGTCAGTGTAACTACAACATTAATGATCAAAAATATGCCCAATGTGATACACGCCGGAAGCAAAGCGGCAAACGATTTGGCAACGGCTGGCGGAACGCCTGGAGGCATTTTGATAACAATGTTCCGCTGTGTCACTCTTCGGTAAATTTCAGCAGCTATAAAAGCAACGATCATGCCAAGGAACATGCCTTTGGCCCCAATCCGATCCAACGGAATGACACCAGCAATCGTGGCACCGCTTTCTTGTGTCAGCACAAACGGGGTGAGCATCAAGAAGCTGACCAACGCGATCATGCCACCGAATATGGGCTCGACCTTATAACTTCGGGATAAATAATAGCCTATCCCGACAACCACGAATAAGGTCATGATGTTCAGGGTGGCACTCGGCGCAATGTTCAGCAGACTGTTAAAAGTCGCATAATTACCGTCGCCCATCCAATCTTTTAGAAACGGCAGATTGATAATAACGACAATGATGGAGCCAAAAACTGTTAATGGAAATGACAACATAAATGCATCACGCAGTACAGTAAGATAGCGGTTGTTGTTCAGTTTACCGGCAATAGGTATCAGTATCCGGCTTAATTTCTCAAACAAAGCCTATTCCTCCCCGCGAAGTGACTTGCATTAATAGGATTGCAAGCTTTTCATGTCCCAAATTTCACAAACTTACATGTTCCGTTATAAATTTCTGGATTTGAACAGCTCCAGCAATTCTAGAACCAGATCCTTCATGGTAACCGTGGACATCAGATGATCCTCGGCATGCATTAGAAGGAGCGAGAAAGGAGTTTGGGTACCTCCCGCTTCCTTCTTAACCATTTGAAAATGGATATCATGTGCAGCACGTAAATCCTGCTTGGCTTGTTTGAGCAGTTCGTCCGCACCCTCTACATTCTCATTTCGATATTCGGTCAGCGCCTGAATCACTTTACTGCGAGCGCTTCCACTATGAAGAATAAGTTGGAAACTAATTTGTTCTTCCGTCAGTTCGGCTATATTGACTTTATCCATTTTTGCGTTCCACCAGCTTCACTGCTTGCTCATAGGCTTTCTTACCGTCAACCATCCCGTATGCCATCATGTCAATCACTTCTACATGAATACCATATTGGGCTGCTTCCTTTTCCAGCTGTCCTTTAAGAAAACTCATTTGCGGGCCAATCAATACTGCGTCAGCCTTAGCCATGTCTTCTGCCGCCTGATCTTGACCTACTGCCCAAATTTCAGCCTCGTCTCCAATGGACTTAGCATAATCCTGCATCTTAGTAACCAGCAAACTTGTAGACATACCTGAGCTGCACGCCAGCAAAATTTTCTTCATGATTGTTCCTTCCCTTCAAGGTCTGATTGGATGTTAACTACTAGAAAACGTTTACAGCGTAATTATAAATCCAGTCTTTTGATTTGTCTATACATTTAATATATATGTATAGACTTTTTTTAAAATGACACTGTTTCTTCACTTTTTTTCTTGAAAATGAACGTGATCTCTTATCTTTAATCTCTCAATAGAATCGATTTTCACTATAAGAAGTTTTGCCAAATGATATGTTATTCGATTCTGTAAAATGTTAACATGAGCTTACGGAGTAAACTTGATTGCTCCTCCGTAGCCAAAGAATAGCTGAGGTGAGAAGAGATGAGTAGAGATGAGAAGAGTCAAAGTAAAACCAAGCAAGAGTTAGACCGGGTCGTGTTCATCGGCCGCACGTTTGAGGAATACGTCCAAATGTTCAATTTGCACATTCCTGAACTTGTAGGCAAAAAGATTTTGGACTGTCCTGCGGGAGCATGTTCCTTCACCGCTCTGGGCACCAAAGCCTCGCTGGATATCACCGCAAGTGATATCGCCTACGACCACAAGATTGATGATCTGAAACGCAAAGGCCTATTGGATATTGAGCATGCAATGGAAACGCTAGAACGTGCAAAAGATAATTATGTTTGGAGCTGTTATAGAGATGTGCAAGGGCTTAGCGAGCAGCGCCATCAAGCACTCCAGGATTGCACGCAGGATATGAGGAAGCACCCAGAACGCTACGTTGCTGCGGTACTGCCGGAGCTTCCCTTTGAAGATGAACAGTTTAATATCGTGCTGTCTGCCCATTTTCTGTTTATGTATAGTGATCGACTCGACTATGAGTTTCATAAGAATACGGTACACGAACTGCTGCGAGTGGCTTCAGAGGAAGTCCGCATTTTTCCCCTGACCGATTTAACGGGAACTCGTTACGATCTGCTAGATCGTTTGATTCTTGAGCTGGAGGCAGAAGGCTTACGGGTAACAGAGGCCAAGGTTCCGTATGAGTTTATGCGTAACGGCAACTCTCTGTTAAGCATACGAAAGATATAGGGCAGGTTTAGGTGTAGAGGGAGCAAGCGATTAGCTTGCTCCCTTTCTGGTTACCGAGATGAAAATTAGAAAAATTTAGAATATTAAGAAACATTCCTACATTTTTATCGTCTATATTATGGAATACCTTACGTATGAAGGTAAGATTTTTCGAAGCCTGAAGTTAAAAAATCAACTCACAAAGGAGCTTATGCATGTTAAAAAAGTTAGGATTAGCTGCATTGATTCTGGTTACTAGCCTCTCCGTTATGGGAACAGGCTGGGCCGCATCCGGCACAACAACCATTGAAGTTTCTAAAACTGCTCTGGATTACAACGTTGCTCGCCCGCTGAGCGATGGTGCTTTTCATGATGGCTTATTGGCTGCTGAAACATCTGCTGGAAACCTCGTGTATTACAATACCAAAGGAGAGAAAGCTTTCTCACTTCCCGCCGAGCTTAAACCCATTGGTGATTTTCATGAGCAGCGAGCCGTAGTCAAAAATACAAAAACCAATCTCTATGGATACATTAACACCAAAGGGACACTGGTCATCCCTTGCCAATATACCGAAGCCAATTTCTTTTCCGAAGGAAAAGCCAAGGTTACCATAGCAGACACCAAAGAAAATGCAATTATAGATCGAACGGGAAAAATCATTTCTCATTTTAAAGAAAATGGGGATTCAGAATATATATTTACGGACGGTCTGGCTCTTGCCTACGCCCCCAACACTGGCAAGATCGGTTTTGTGAATGCCTCTGGTCAACTAGCAATTCCTTATAAATATAAATACAGTCGTGGTTTCTCGGATGGCTTGGCTATTGTTCAGAATAGCAAAGGGCTATACGGATATATCAATACAGCAGGAAAAGAAGTTATTCCTCCTCAATATCAATCCGGTGGAGACTTCTCGGAAGGATTGGCCCCTGTGCAAAATACTAAGGGAAAATGGGGATTCATCAACAAACAGGGAAAAGTCGCGATTCCCTTTAAATTTACGGATGCCCAGGATTTTAGTGAAGGCCTGGCGAGTGTGAAAAATGCAAAAAACGAAGTCGGATTTATTGATAAAAACGGAACGCTGGTCATTAAATATCAACAAAAGTATGATGTTACTTCTCCGTTCAAAGAAGGCTTAGCTTTAGTCGGTAAACAAACACAATCATCCGTCTCAGACGGCAAATTTGGCTACATCAATCGTCAAGGGCAACTGCTAACTAAACTTGAGTACAGAGCGGAATCCTCCTCCTTCTCCAATGGCTATGCTGTTGCTTTTATCAAGCCAGGCAAAGCGTTTATTGTATCTAAACATTCCGTTTCAAAATAAAAAAGACGACCCCGGAGACAGATCGAGTGGATCTGCTTCCGGGGTCATTAGATTTCCAATATCTTGTATACAATTAGTCGTGTGTGTAGAATTTTACTCCAGGCAGATCTGCTGCCACCCACGAATAATTAATGGTATTACTGTTGTAATTTTTGGTCCCCGCCTGTGCAACCTGTACCTCCTTCAAAATCGTGATCGATGAACCCTTCGGTCTGACAACGACCACATGACCATGCCCATCTGCTTTTTTGATTCCGATGGTAGGATACCCGAGATTTGCTCTTTTTTGAGCATCCTGAAAGGTTACAGTGTACCATCCCGGCGCATTGTTGCCCAGTAAAGCATCAGCCATTTGATTGGCTAAGCCACTTGGCAGGGAAGCCGACATCGCAGACATCACATCTTGTGCAAAAATATTACACTTCGTTCCACCTACTGGCGAATACTTTTTGTTCGTTTCTACCTTAAAACCGTCAATTACAGATGCGTAAGTACTTGCACTTCTAGCCATTGAAATTCCCCCTGAATATAAGTTGTAGAGGAAACGACGGAGTCGCTTGAACATCTGAATGGCTCCACATTCATTGATGTTGGCCTCAATTCCCTCTCAACTATTAGGGTGATTTCCGGCTTACTTTAACAACGTAATACTACAAAAAATTAACCTCATTCTCATAACTGAAGGCTTTCTTCACTGATTACGGTTGGAACGATAAGCTCAGGAGTAGTCGTAGGCTTAGCTTGTGTTAAATAGTCTGCTGCCCCCATCATCAGAGCGATGCCGATAAATAGCACGACCCAATTACGATTCTTTTTCATCATCTGTACCTCTCATTCTTCACTCCGCCCGTTCAGCCACTTGAACCAATGGAGTAAATGACTGAATCGGTATTCATGCTGCGAAGCATACGTCCATACTTCTGGCTCTTCACCGGGCTCCTTCCAGACGAGCATGGAAAAGTGACCCTCTTCCTCGCTCGCAACCGATAGCAGCGAAAGACGATCATCCCCGAATCGGTATGGAGCCGATTCCACCCAGTAATTCCGCATATCGCTGATCCAGCTGCGGAACTGCTCTGTACCTGCGATCCGCAGGACTTCATCAGGTAGGAGCAGATGCTCGTCGATATCCTTCCAATCCCCCGCATATCGGTACCGCGCTGCCAGCATTGGACTGAGTGGTCGGATTTTACCAGGAGCCAACGTAGGCATATAGGCGACGGGAACGACCGGACCGATACTCTGGATAGCATAAGACCGAGCTTCCTCCTCACTCATTCCGTAAGACATAGCCTCCACGAGAAAATCGTTCCGTCTTACACCAAACTGATGCTGATACTGTGACATTTCATCCTGTAGCTCCAGTACCATACCCTGTACCGTTTCTGTTCCGATCATTCCCAAACACCTCTCATTCCAAAATATAGTCGTGCAATTCCCGTTGCGCTCGATACTTTGCCCAATTGAATTCAGGCCAAGCCGATTCTTCTCTCGTCATGCTCGTCAAACGGGCTTGTAAAAACTCATCTAGTGATCCATGTTCCTTACGACTAAAGTCAATCAGCAGCGGAATCGCGTCTGCCGATAGCTCACTCAAATATTCCTTATCTATCACCGATGTCGTGCGATACCGTTCGAGATTATTTTCAGCAATCCGTATATCAATGCCCACATAGTTCACGACGACATAGGCGACCAGAGCGAGTACAATATAATATTTCGCCAACGGCAGTTGACGGAAATGAATGCGCATTGCTGCAATAAGCAGTAGCAAGCCCAGAAAAATCATAAACGCGTGTACCAAATAGCGGGTGTACGTATAGCCGTATGCTTCTTCGTACATAACCAGCCGGGTATATCCCGAATACAGCATCACACCCGAACAACCCACGAGTATGTACAGCAGGCCACTGTTCATTTTTTGCACTATACCTGAGCCAAATTCAGTCCACTTCAATACACTGATCATCAGCACAAAGTTGATACCTGTTACCATAACCAGCTCCCCGAATCCTCTTCTCGCATATTCGGCATACGAGGTTCCTTCGGGCAGAGCACCTTCCCATGCACCAAACAAATATCCGAACTGCAACACAACGAACACAACATACACCAGATTCATGACAATCAGCACCGTAGCGGTAATGACAGGGTCAAATTTAATCGCGACCGGCTCGTGGTAAGGCACCGTTGGTCGGTCAATCATCACTGAAGAGTGACCATCATGCTCGGTGGTTTGGCCATTCGTGCGCTCATTTAACCCGTGCCATGATTGGGTCTCTCTCTGCGTATTACGCGGAGCAGGCTGTACAAATCCCCACAAATAACAGAAGAAACAGAAGGTGAAAAAGCAGGTCCAGATCAGCCGCAGCATGCCATTCCCAAAGGACAGCGTTCCGATCCATTCGGGTACTCCAGCTAACAACTTTTCGAACATCCCATCCGCCGAAGCCAGCAAAGATATGATAATGAACAGTAGCGGCAAGGCAATAAGTAAACCAATCATCACTTTACCCAATACACGCTTACGCTCATCCTTTACATTCCGAAGGGCTACTGTCTTGACCATCCGAAAGGGGGTCACGATATGACGAAAGTTTTGATAAAACCAATGGCTTAACGCCTGACCAATAATACCGGGTTCTGACCAGCTATGCCTTTTCTCCCCAAACAGCAGCACCATGTGTACGCTAATCAGAGCAGGTATCGCCAGCGCATTTAACACGTATAGGACCGGATTATTGAACAGCGCGTATGTCAATGCCAGCATCATAATGATCACAAACAGCAAACGCCCTATCCATGATCTGGACTGGAAACGATCTCGATTAAAGGCATACATATAGGCGTAAAACCCAATAACAAAAATTGGCATAGACACGCCCAGCCCATGTCCGTAAAACAGATATTGATGAACCAGCGCCAACACAATGGCGCCAGCAAAGGCGGACAGAAACGACGTTTTCGGCAAAGACGTTCCATTCATCTTGTCATGCATGGTAAATACCTCCACAAATATGCTTTATAACCCTTATTGTAGATGATAAAATAAGAAGATAAAGAGAAATTAATTCAAACGAAATTTCCTATTTTATAAAAGTGACGACGCTTTTAATCAAATATGGAGGAAACGGAGCAACCTTGAATGAAACTCCATGCCCAATTTTTACGGCTTCACTCACACGCAGCTGACGACAAGGACGATAACCATACCATAGAGACGACGCTGGATGAGCTTGCGGCTACTTTTGACTGTACTCACCGCAACGCCCTGATGATCATTCAGAAAATGGAGCAGCATGACTGGATACAATGGACTCCCCGCCGAGGCAGAGGTCGTCGCTCCAGTCTGCGCTTCCTCATTCAACCGGAAGACATTGCCGTGCAATCCATGATGCAAGCCATAGACCGCCATGATATCAAACGCGCGCTGGATGAAATTCGAGTTCATTCACGCTCCTCCACCATGCAGGAGCATTTGCAAGGCTGGTTGCTAAATTATTTTGGGCATCACGCAGAGGTGCGCAGTGATCAGCAGCAGATCGACACGCTGCGTCTGCCTATTCGCCAGCAGCTCTATACGCTGGACCCGTTGTATTTGAACTGGCTCGCCGAGTCCTTCGTATCCAGCCACGTCTTTGATGGTCTGGCCCGCCGGGCGAACGAAAGCGGCGAGATTTTGCCGGGATTGGCGCACGCTTGGGAGGTGGATACCACTCGTACACAGTGGACCTTTTTCCTGCGTAAAGAAGTGTTGTTTCATAACGGAAAAATACTGACCGCTGAAGACGTCGTCTATACCTTTGAGCGACTGAGTCGGGCGCCGGGAAGGAGACTTTACCATTTTATCGTCCGGCAAATTCAGCACGTCCAGGCGCTAAGTCCAACGATGGTTCGCTTCGTACTAAAGGAGCCAAACGAGCTGTTTCTATCCTTCCTGTGTACCAGCCGGGCTGCGATTGTGCCGCGTGAGCTTAATCAGGTGGGTGAAGCCGCCTTTGGCATCCGCCCTGTCGGTACAGGGGCATTCAAAGTCACGGAAATGAACGAAAGCCTGTGTACACTGGAGGCTTTCGCACCTTATTTTCAAGGCCGGGCTCATCTGGACCGAGTGGAAATTGTCCAACTCCCATGGGCGACTAAGCTGGAATCGTCGGATACGGAAGACACCGCTTCTTCTTTTCACATTATCCATAATCCCGTATCGGCGGGAGATACGGATACCGCATGGAGCCAGATTCACTCGGCGGCTTCGGTACGCAAATTTATCACATGTAATACACACAAGGATGGACCGTTGCGCAACCCAGAAATACGCGCCCGCATTGTAGCATGTCTGGATCATCGCTCCCTTCCTCCAGCAGTGGATTCATCTAACGATTCTTATGAACCACTGGCGGCGCTGCAAATTGCTACCATTCCCGAGTATAAAGCAGACGCAGACCGGGTTGCGGCTCAGCTCGAATCCTGTGGGTATACCTGTAACATCGTGGCTGCATCTATGAACGAATTCAAAAGCTCATCTATCCGTATGGAGTCAGACTTAATCATCTTTTCTCTCTTTCGTGACCGTGATGAGCAATTACGCCTGTTTGACTTGTATCTCAATGTATCTGGGCATGTGGAGCCTCATAGCCGTGTGGATATCGAAAGACTGCTGCGTGAAATTGCACGGGAGGACGATCATACTGTTAGGGCGCAGCAATTCGAACATATCGAAACTCGGCTCATGGATGAGCACCAGCTGCATATTTTATATGAAAAGCCCGTTCAGACGGCCTATCTCCCTTCTGTGCGTGGCGTATCTTTTAACAGTCAGGGCTGGGTGGATCTGCGTCATGTCTGGTTTCCGCCTGCTCAACTTCCAACTCCCCACTCTTGACGGCAAAAGTGCTCCTTCAAATGCACTTCACATCAAAAAAAGGTATCCTCTTCTTCATAAGAGAATACCTTTTTGAATGCCGCTTTCTAGATCCTCTAAGCGGATGGTTCAAGGGATGAAAAAGCCCATCCCCCCAACCCATGACTGTGGACGTCGCTAGGATCTTCCATAGGGGGGGTAACGGGTGAAAAATTCAATAGGACAAAAACATTAAATGCGAGCAGAGAAAAAACGATCTTTTTTATCATGGATGTACTCTACCTCTCCAAGTAAGTTTTTATATTCCTCTTTGTCCTCAGAAGTGGCAGTATGCCGATACTTTTCAAATAGTCCTACACATTTAATGGTGACAGGATTACCATTCAGCACTACAGAATAGGAAAGACTCTCAAGCAAGAATTTCATGCCTTTGGTATAACGGTGTTTGTTGAGATCATAACAAGCCATCTCTGCCAAAAAACGTGCATAAAGATCTGCTGACATTTGCTCCGTATAGGTGCCTACCTTGACATGCTGATCTGCAAATGCCTCAATTTGTTTTTCAAAGTGCAACAGTACATGATCTACATTAAAATCATAACGGTTGGCCGCTACCATAATTTTATGCAACCCCACCAGAATTTCGCCTTTGTTTTTTTCCAAATAATCCACATATTGTGGAATCACATCCAGGCTGCCTGACATCAACTGATACAAATACCCGTTGGCCTCAGCCCAGTTGCTACAAAGGGCCTTCAAACGCCGAGCTTCTTCCGTATCCTCTTGCACCCAGCTCAAATCAGAGTATAGCGATACATACTCCAGCGCCTTCTGATAATCCCCGCGCTCATCCCACACCCCGGCACGCAACACGTAAGAGTATACAATATACATAAACAAAGGACCCTTGGGTTCCTTGCCACGCTCTGATCTTCTGGTATTCCCGTATTTTTGCTCGTATTGTACCTTGGCTTTTTGAGCCATTTTTTCAGCAAACCATTCTACTTTATCCCAACGCCGCAAGGAGGCATAGGTATTAGCCAGGTCTCTTAAGGCATCCAGTTGGTCTGCTTCACCCAGTCGGTCCACAAAGCTTTCGAAGTGTGTGGCTGCCCATAAATTTTCGTCCTGGTCATCGCCAACGGAAATCGTAAATAAACGATATTGGCAGAGCGCCAGACGCTCTGAATGTTGGTACTTCTCACTTTCGGAAACATTTTTATAAATAATTGCCGCAGCCTCAAGCTTACCTTCACTGAATAATTCTTCTGCTGTCTCAAACAAAGCTGGGGCGTATATGAGATAGTCCATCATAAACTCCACGACTTGCTTAATACAATCCAGTTTGTTCAGCTCTGCACAGCGATGCAAAAAGGGACGAACCCGTCGCCAATTCGGTGCCGTATTCCGTATAAATTCATCAATGTATAACTCATAGAGGCTCCCTTCTTCAAGCCCCATGCCTGCACCAATCCGATCCAACAGCAGCATCGCAATCGGACGATTACCGTTAATAATGGCACTGATCGTTCCTGCATTAATACCTGTGTTCTCCCCAAACTTACTAATCGTAATTCCTTCTCGTCTGATGTACTGCTCCAGCTCTGCGCGAATTGTGGTTGTTTCCTTCAAATCAGGCACCCCCAGGGATTACTTGCATGATTACAATACAAAAAAAGAAAATTCCCGTGAATATTCCCTTAATTATACAAAAGAAAGCCCACTTAGCCAACCGCTCAAGTAAATTTATATCAAAAAATTCAATAATTCTCCGAATTGCCGTATACTACGGGGAGGTGAGCCGAACAGCTACACCCAATCGGTACGCAGGAAAGGATACGACAAATGGACAACACCCCTACAACAGAACAAGAGATTGCACAATGGATGGTCGCGCAGATCCGTGAAGTGGGCACCCTGAAACAAGAAGATGCAATTGCATATGTACGCTCTGAGTATGGAGAGCAGTATGTGTTTATAAGCGAGCATGGTCATGTATCTCTGGAAAAAGAAATCAAAAAAGCATTCCGCAAGCTTCATGGTGGCAGAATTGCCTGGGATCGTGACGGATTTCTCTGGGCCTGGACTTAACAAGCAAAGCATCTGCCCTAGGCAGGTGTTTTTTTAATAATTTATCTCCTTTTTTCACCACAAGTCCATAGGGATGCACATGACGGGAAGAACAGATTCCGTCAGCTTTCTCATATTGAATAGTTATTTTATGTGACCCCCACACTGCAGTTCTCACGGCCTCAAGACAAGGAATGGCTATACGTTCCGTCCACCACGGCGTATCATCAAAATAAAACCGCGCTTTGGCTTTCTTAATATCGGACTGATACGGGTCTGGCATCGTCTGTTCCAGTTTGAGCAGAGCATTCTTTAACTTCAAACCCGATTCCGTGGGCCCGCCCGTATAGATGCCCATCCCTGTTAAATACAACTGAATAACATCCCCGCCATTCAACTGTTTCAGGTTTGCCGTATAACCCTCCATTAAATAAATTCCGCCCTTCGGGCCGGATGCGGTAACAATCGGAACGCCGGCTTCAGCCAGGAGATCGATGTCCCTGTAAATAGAGCGTACAGAGGTTTCCAGTGCCAACGCCAATTCTTTGGCCTTCATTCTCCCTCTAGATTCGATACATAATAAAATCGCGATTAAACGATGCAGTCTCACAATCATACCTCCACAATAGATGGTTAACCCGAATTGAAAAGATGATGCAAAGATTGTTGACACCCTGTTGGCAGTAATAGGTGTGTATCATAGAAGTAAAGGGGCGTAATGGATGATGAATATTGGAATATTGGGGACGGGATTCGGCGCGTATCATGCCTCACTGTTAAACAACCATCCCAAAGTAAACAGAATCATGGTATTTGGAAGGAACGAAACCAAGCTGCAAAAGCTGAAAGAGGAGCTAAACGTAGAAGTCACACAAAATATAGAGGATATTCTGCTGGACCCAGACGTGGATATCGTCGATCTATGCCTGCCCTCCCAGCTGCATAGGTCCTATGCCGTGGATGCGCTGAAGCACGGTAAGCATGTATTTTGTGAAACACCGGTTTGCTTTGATCTCGAAGACGCTCTTCTTATGCAACAAGCTGAGAAACAATATGGCAAAAAGATTCTGGTCAACCAGTTCATTAAGTTTGATCCCGCCTATACCTATCTGTATGAGGCATACCGCCAACAGAAATACGGGAAGCTCATCTCCTTATCTTTGAAAAGAGAAACGCCTCCTCTGTGGGGGGATCTTGGACTAAGCTCCATTCCTACTCAGTTCATGATTCACGAACTGGATTTATTGACCTGGCTATTAGGCCCCTGTGATCCATGTACAGTCTGGGGTACAGAAGTTACCCATCCTGAACAAGCACAGGTTCGGGCTTACTTTCAGCATCGGAATACATTCACAGAAGTCATCGCCTCATCCCACATGCCGGGAAGCTACCCCTTCACAGTGGCCTATGAGGCTTATTTTGAAAAGGCCAAGCTGGTATTTCATGAAAGCGACGAAAACGATCTTATACCTACCGCATTATATGAGTACACCGCATCAGGACAGCAAAAAATCAACCTCGAATCTGCCAATCCATATGAAAAAAGTTTGGATCATGCACTTGAATGCTTTGGCGGACATTCGGAAAACCTGATTTCACTGGAATCGGCTGTACAAGCGCTGAAAGTGGCTGTTGAGATTAAAAGCAGACTGGGGCAAGCCCAGCGTTAACCCCGTATTTTTTCTTATGCCTGTTCTTATCTACGGAAATCAGCTTCCTATAAGGAAGCTGTATCCGCAGGCAAGGAAACTTCGTCCGCGTAGTTCGTTGCCATAATCTTGGCTACCCCTGCCGGGTCGGTCGTCTGCCCCAACGCCCACATCATTTTCGTCACCAGCGCTTCCGTTGTCATGTCATACCCCGGAATAACGCCCTTCTCCAGTACCTTTTGTCCCACTTCGTAAATCGTCAAATCCCCGCCCTCATAAGGACATTGAGTAGTCACGACAATACTCATACCGTCCTTCATCAGCTCCTCGATTTTGCTGATCAGGCTTCTTTCTTTAAAAGGAACGCCACCCATGCCAAAGCCCTCAATGACGATACCTTTATAGCCCAAGCCCTGAATGGCATCGAAAATCGCCGGATTCGTACCCGGAATCAGCCTGAGCAGAAATACCTCCGAAGCATACCCGTCGTTGTATGGGTGACGAGCGGTACCGCGATTTGCAAATACGCCCTCCGTATAGATCACCTTAGCGTTCTCCACGAGTCCGATATACGGATAGTTAATACTCTCAAAAGCATTATAGCTGCGTGTTCTGATCTTCGAGCTGCGGCTGCCGTTAATAATTTTGCCGTTAAACACGACAAAAACCCCGGCCACCTCGCCACATGCGGTCAGGAATGAGTCGATTACATTTTTTTTGGAATCGCTGTGCTCCGCCAAAATGGAAACCTGCGAACCTGTCACGACGACGGGTTTGTCTACGGTTCCCAGCATGAAGCTCAAGGCTGAAGCCGTATAAGCCATCGTATCCGTGCCGTGTGCAATGACAATACCGTCGTATTGATCGAGCGAACGATGTACCATCCGGGCGATAGAAGCCCAATCCTCAGGTTGTGTATTTGTGCTATCAATGCTCATCAGATTATGGGCATCAATCTCGCAAATCTCCTTCAGCTCCGGAATTTCCGCCAAAATATTTTCAGCCGATTGGGTCGGTGTCAGGCCGTTTTCCTGATAGGAGGAAGAAATGGTCCCTCCGGTATTAATGAACAAAACCTTTTTCATATGCCAATGTTCCTTCCCGATTACATCTTCACTGTATTGTTCTTAGAATTTATCATGAATAAGTGTGATAAGCTACTTTGCAATGGAAAAGAATTTGGGATATGAGGGGCCAAAAAAAGCACGACAAACAAGCGCGGGCTTTCCTTCCTCCTGCGACTTGTCTAACGTGCTTTTACTATAGGTGCAATACTCTACAGCGCTGCACATACCTATAACCCATCCACGTACTTCTTATGGGGATACAGGCTGCTCCTGTGGCGCTCTCTGCTGTACCAACGCTTTGCCCAGAAACTGCCGTGTCCGTTCTTCCTTCGGATTGGTGAAAAACTGCTCGACGGGTCCCTGCTCCACGATCACGCCATGCTCCATTAGTACAACCCGATCCGCTACATCTCTCGCAAAACCAAGCTCATGTGTGACAATAATCATCGTATTGCCTTCACTCGCCACCTTTTGAATCACGGACAACACTTCATCCACCAATTCAGGATCAAGTGAGGATGTCGGTTCATCGAACAACAACACCTGTGGATTTAGTGCTAAAGCACGGGCAATCGCAACTCGCTGCTGCTGTCCACCCGAAAGCTGGGCAGGATAATAAGTCATACGATCCTTTAACCCGACCTTTTCCAGAATGCCTTCACTGATCTCTCTCGCCTGCTTACGATCCAGCTTTTTCACACTGGTCAGACCAATCATCACATTGTGGAGTGCATTCAAATTTTTAAACAACTGATATTGCTGAAATACCATTGCCGTTGCCATCCGTAGTCCGAGAATGTCCTTTTTTCCCGCCTTGGCGGCATCGACCTTTACACCGTCAATTTCAATAACACCACTGGTCGGCTGTTCCAAAAAATTAATGCTGCGCAGCAGCGTGGACTTCCCCGATCCGCTTGGGCCCAGGATCACTACGACTTCTCCCTTGCCTACCGTCAGGTCTATGCCCTTCAACACGTGATGCTGTCCAAAATGCTTATGAATTTGATGAAGTTGAATCATACCCTTACTCACTTCTTTCGTAAATTCGAATACGCTTCTCCAGCACGACAAGCCCGCGCTCAATAATAATGCACACCAACCAGTAAATCAGAGACACCGCAACATATACCTCAAAAAAAGCCAACGCTCGCGCGCCCATAATTTTAGCCTGTCCCATCATATCGACGACACCGATCATAAAAATAAAAGACGTATCCTTCACCGTACTGATCAGCGTGTTTCCCAAATTGGGCAAAGCGACCGTCAACGCCTGCGGCAATACAATTTTGAGCATAATTTGTGTTTGGCTCATACCGATGGAATTAGCAGCCTCAAATTGTCCCCGGTCGACTGAATGAATCGCCGCCCGGAACGTCTCCGACAAATATCCCCCGAGGTTCAATGAAAATGAGAGCAACGCAAACAGCTCGGGCGGGATGACATAGACATTGAATTGCTGTAAGAATCCATATTCGCTCTGGAAATAATACAGAAACTTGGGTATTCCGTAATATACGAGAAACAGCTGCACAATGAGCGGTGTTCCCCGAATGTACGAGACATACAACGTAGACAATGGCGCCAAGACAGGCACCTTGTATATCCGGATTAAGGCCGTAGCTAACCCGATGATCCCACCCAGCAGCATGGACACAAACGCAATCCATAAGGTCACGGGAAGATACTCGACGATCTGGGGAAGGCTTTTCAGCATATAATCAAGATCAAACAGCTTTTCCATAGGAACCCCACTTTACCCTTTACATTGTTATTACTGAGGAATAAATTCTCCACCTGTCCACTGCTCAGACAATTTTTTCAGTGTTCCGTCCGCTTTCAGCTCTTTAATAATCGGGTCGATTTTAGCTTTCAACTCTTCGCCCTGCTTATCCTTTTTAAACACCAGGTTGATGTTATCGCTTTGCACCGGCTCACCCACAGCTTCCACCTGCAAGCCTTCCTTCTTGATCGTTGCCGCCGCCATAACCGGATCATTCACATAAGCGTCCACTCGGCCATTTTGCACGTCTTGAAGGTTATCGGACGAAGTACCTGTATCATTGTATTTCAAAATAATTTTATTTCCGTTCTCCGCATTATACTGTTCCAACAACTGTGTGTAGGAGTCGCCTACCGAGGCCGCTACCTTCTTGCCCTCCAAATCCTTGAGGGAATGAATATCCGTTCTACCCTTTTTCACAATAATAACCGACTGAGCCGAGAAATAGGACTCATCCGAGAACAAATACTTCTTCTCACGTTCAGGATTTTTGGCAACTTCATCGGCGATCATCTGAACTTTATTTGAATCTAGTGCAAGGAATATCGCATCCCAGCCCGAAGGTACAAATTCAATCTTATAGCCGTCCAGCTTCTTGTCGATCTCCTTGACTACTTCCACATCGTATCCGGTTAGCTCGTTTTTATCATTCGTAAAAGCAAACGGTGGGTAGTCATTTTGTGTGCCGACATAGATTACCTTATCCCCCGATGCTGCATCCTTCGAGGAACATCCACTCAAGGCACCCGTTAATAACACAAGTGATAGGCCAATCGCTGCTACCAAAGCAGATTTCTTCATATTATGACATCCCCTTTTTAATATCCAAGTAATTTACTATGATTTTATATTATAACGGGTTATTCAAATAATACAACAAGTAAATTTCATATTGATTATTTAGCTATATGTTGCACAAAAAAAGGACCCTTGCGGGTCCACAGGCTGTCGAGAAACCCCCTGTTTTTTTTGCAGGGGGTTTAAAACTGTCTTAGTGGTCTAAAAACTAGGGTCCTCAGATCGTTTTAAATCGATTTTTGTTTTAAAAGATGCGTCTCCCCATATAAAAATAGAAGTGTCGAAAAGTCCTCTGGACTTTCTCGACACTCTGAGGACCCTTGCGGGTCCAATGTCATCCATGAAGCGAAAAACGCTCTGCTGGATGTTCCGGCAAAATGGACGAGATCAACCGTCGTACAGCCGGATGAGCAGATTCAAAAATCTGATCCTTCTCATCACAGCGCTCGATCAGTCTCCCCTGCTCCATCACAGCAATGCCATCGCAGACAGCATAAGCTGCCCGAATATCATGCGTGATGAACAGATATGACAATCCAAACGAAGATTTCAGTTCTCCCAGCAGGGATAAAATATGCATCTGGTGAACCATATCGAGGCTGCTGACGGACTCATCCAGCACGATCAGCTTTGGTTTGAGCGCAATCGCCCGTGCAATATTGATCCGCTGCAATTGTCCGCCACTGAACTGATGCGGATATTTAATCCGATCCTCTGGCTTGAGGCCGACCCGTTCCAGTAGGCTTTCGACCGTTCTTTTTTGTTCCTGCACCGATAACCGTTCGTAATTGTCCAATGGCTCCCCAATAATCTGCCCGGCGGTCATTCGGGGGTTTACAGCAGAGTAGCAGTCCTGAAATACGACCTGCATATCCCGTCGCATTCCCCTGCGGACTTGGGGGCTCGCATTATAAATGTCCTGTCCCTGGAACAGCACCTGACCCTCCTGCGGCTTCTCCAGCCCCAGAATAACCTTGCCCAGCGTGCTTTTACCGGCTCCACTGGTTCCAAGTAAGCCTAGGCAAAACCCACTCTCTATAGTAAGTGAAACGTTAGCCAACACAGGGGGGCGTGGTTCAGAACGGCCCAGCCATTTGCGCCTTCCATAGCTATGAGTTACTTTCTTCACTTGTAGCATACGCATTCGCTCCCCTTTTGAAAGTGTAACTGTCGAACAGGCGACTAACCACCTACCTGATTCATGCCCCGAATGGACAACTTGGGTCTGACTTGTAGCAGCATTTTGGTATATTCATCCTGCGGGTGATCGAACAACTGATGGACCTCAGCCTGCTCAACAATACGACCCTGCTGCATGACAGCCACTTCATCCGCCAATTGGGAAATGACGCCCAGATCATGCGAGATCAGCAAAATGGACGTATTGTATTCCGTACGCAAGCGATCCAGCTCTCGTAGCACCTGTAGCTGATTGACCACATCAAGCGCCGTCGTTGGTTCATCCGCAATAACCACTGCTGGCCGCAGGCACATGGAAATGGCAATCATGACCCGTTGCAGCATCCCGCCGCTCAACTGAAACGAATAACGCTTCATCAGCTTGGCTGGATCGGGCAAATTCATATTTTCCAGAGCCGTTATGGCAAGATCACGGGCCTGTCGTTTGGTTAATCCAGTGTGCGTGCGGACCGTTTCCATAAACTGAGCTCCGATCGTATACACTGGCGTAAAGGCGCTCATCGGATTTTGCATAATAAACGCGATTTCCTTGCCCCGAATACGCCGCATTTCCTCGGCCGCCATTCCGTTCAGTTCACGCCCGTTCAGACGGACACTACCTTCCACGTCCATCGTCTGGCGATCCAGCAGTTGGAGCAATGCTTTACAAGTCACCGTTTTGCCGCTTCCACTCTCACCGACAAGACCCAGAACTTGTCCCCTTTTCAGCTCAAAATGAGTTGGCTCCAGCAGAGATACCGCCCCGGCATCGGTTTTGAGCTTCACCTGTAAGCCGCTGACCTCCAGCACCTTCGCCCTGTCGTCCATCGTTGTAACTCACTCCTGTTTTACTGACGTTTGGCAATTCCGTATCGGTCGGACAGCGCCTCCCCCAATATATTGAAGGCCATCACCACCACCAGAATCATAACCCCCGGATAGATCATTAATTCCGGGTGACTGCGGATGTATCCCGTTCCCTCATGAATCATCGCTCCCCATTCGGGAGTCGGCGGTTGGATGCCCAAACCGAGAAAAGACAACGCAGAAATATCCATGATCGCCCAGCCCATTTCCAGCGTACCAATGACCACAATCGGCCTTAGTACATTTGGAATGATATGCCGGCGGATAATGGCCCCTGAGGAGGACCCGCTAATCCTTGCGGCAGCTATAAAATTCCGTTCTTTCAGACTGACGACCATATTGCGGCACATTCTGGCATAATACACCCACTGCACCATCATTAAAGCAAGCAGCACCTGCATGAGACCCGGCCCAAAAATACCGACAATGCCCAGCACAAGCACCAAATTCGGAAACGCCATAATACCTTCGCAAAACCGCATCAACACACTATCGACCCAGCCACCCACATAACCTGCAAGCGACCCGATCACAACGCCGATACTAAGCGAGGACAGGAAAATTAATGTCGCAAAGCCGAGGGAAATCCGCGCTCCATACAGCAACCGGGATAAATTGCATCGACCCAAATGATCGGTCCCCAGCCAGTATTCTTTCGAAGGTCCCTCCAGCTTGTGCAGTAAATTGACTTTAACCGGATCATGGGGAGCCAGCCAAGGAGCTAGCGCCATAATGATAAAAAGAGCAGCCAGTACGACAGAGCAGACCACGATTACCTTTTGACCTTTGAACATTGTACGCAACCTTATCATCACTGCTCTGCTCGTCCCTTCGATGAAATTCGGGGGTCCATATACAAATGCACCAGATCAACGAGCAAATTGCATACGATGAACAGGCATGCCGCCAAAAATACATAGCATTGTATGACGGGAATATCCCGGTTAAAAATCGCTTCCACAAAATAACGGCCAAATCCGGGCCATGAAAACACCTGCTCCACAATAATTGTTCCGGTCAGAAGCTTGCCCAGATTCATACCCATACTTGTAATCAGTGGAGCAATGGCAATTTTCAGTACATGCTTGAGCATGATCACCCGCTCACGAATTCCTCTAGTTCTGGCATACTGCACATACGTTTCCTGAAGCTGCTCCAACACACTGGAACGCAGCAGGCGCGTATATAAAGCAATCAGAACCAGCGACAGGGTTAACGTGGGCAACACCAGATGCTGCCACGTTCCTCGCCCCTCTACAGGGAGCCAATCCAATCGGACAGAGAAAAAGAAGATTAACAAATATCCCAGCCAGAACTGGGGTATAGACGCGCCAAAATATGAAATTCCTCGACTAAGCATGTCGATCCAGCCATTTTTACGCATCGCCGCCAGCACGCCCAACGGGATACTCACCACGATAGATAGCACCATACTGCTCACAGCCAATTCAAAAGTGGCGGGCAGCCGAACCTTGACCTCATCCCACACCGGCTTGTTGGTCAGATACGAAGTACCAAAGTCCAATTGACTGATTCTTTGAAGTGTATGCATATACTGCGTCAGCAAAGGCTGATCCAGCCCGAACTCATGTCTTTTCTGCTCCAGAATCTCTGGAGTAGGGTAAATATGAGCAGCCGTCAAATAGGCCTCGGCCGGATCAACTGGTGAAATATGAATGAGTGCAAAGGTAACGAGGGTGGCAAAGAGAACAATAGGAATGACCGCTACCATTCGCTTCCCGATATAGCTGATCATGAGTTGTCCTCCTATCCTATAAACTACCGTTACCTATCGGCTTCAGCTACTTCCGATTTCAATTCCCTCAAACGGATTTTCATCCCGATTAGCCGGGAATACAAAGTTTGTAATCTTTTTCTGGTACACTGCCGTTTTCTTAATATACGAAATAGGTACAATGGCAGATTGCTCCTGAAGCGTCTTCAGAATCGAAGCATACAGCTCTTGACGCTTGGTTTCATCTGTCGATGAGAGCGCTTCGTGTACTTGCTGATCCAGGTCTTTCTTCATCGGAAGGGCACTCAGCACCTCGGAAATTCCGAAGCTCTTCTTAGCAATGACATTAATAAAGGAATGCGGATCATAAGGCGCACCATAGTTGTACCAGAAGTACAGATCAAACTGGTTGGATCTAAGGCGCTTAATTTGAACCGTCAGCTCCAGTCCGGTCAGGTTCACTTTGACACCCAGTTCTCCCCATTCAGCCTGAATGGTTTCAGCCATCGCCTTTTGGATCGGATCAGTCTTATCAAAAATCAGCTCAAAATCCAGCTGTTGTCCGTCTTTTTCCCGTACTGTACCGCCTGCGGGCAGCTTCCAGCCAGCCTCATCCAGCAACGATTTGGATTTTTCCACATCATAGCCAACAGGCTGTAAGTTTACATTCGTATACGGATAGTTTTTGGATAAAACCGTATCCGCTGTTTCCTCTAGACCTGAGGTTACACCTTCTACCATTGCCTGCTTGTTAAAGCCATGTTGGAGTGCCAGGCGTACCCGAAGGTCTGCCAGCTTGGGATTGGATGAGTTGAGTAACAGGCTTCTTGTACCAACAGGCTCGGACAGCGTGGTAACATACTGATTCGTGTCGCGAAGCTGTTTGAAAGCATCCAGACTAATGACACCCTCTCCATAAATCAGATCCAGATCGCCTTTTTCAAAGGCCATTACACGGGTTTCGCCATCGGGAATGATTTTTACCGTAATTTTATCCACCTTTGGTGCAGTGCCCCAATAATTTGGATTACGCTTAAAGGTTGCATATTCATCTTGCTTGTATTCATCCAGCATCCAAGGTCCTGTACCTACAGGTTTCTTGATTCCTTTGGACGTATCTCCATCATCTGGGAACCCCGCTTCACCCAGAAAACGGAACGGGCGAACGACAGACAAATCCTGAAGCACTGGGTAGTATGGCTCTTTGAGCGTCATTCGGAAGGTGCTGTCATCTACAGCTTCAGTTTTGTCGAGAACGCCTACTATACCAAGCCAGCTGTGCGTCTTCTCATTTTTCATAATAGCGTCAAAGTTCTTTTTGACAATGGTTGCATTAAATAGCGTTCCATCCGAAAATTTCACACCTTTGCGCAGCTTAAATGTGTATATTTTGCCGTCCTTGGAAATGGTCCAGGATTCAGCCAAAGCAGGCTCCAGCTTGCCTCCTTGCTTGTAGCTGACTAACGGCTCATAAACCATGGATTGTGCAAAAAGTTGGGAAGGATTGTATACGTGAGGATTCATCGTGCCAATGTCACGCGGCCACGATAGCGTGATCGACTTTTCATTGGCAGCTCCGTCAGTAGAGGTGGATGCAGGTGTGTTCTCCTGCTTCGCGCAGCCCAAAACAACGGATAATAAGAGGAGCACCACCAACATAAGGGTGGCAGTCTTGCGGTGTCGAACGGACATCAATGTATTTCCCCTTTTCTATATATGTGATAATGATTATCATAATCATATTTAGAATAGGTACCACGTTCTATTTTGTCAACAACATTCGACAAGCCATCCTCTTATTTATTTGAAATTTGTAGAATATTAAATTTATGGCTTAATTCGCCAACGTTTGAAACAGAGTACGTGTGTACTCATGCTGTAACAAGTCTTTATCCCATTCCTTAAATATTTCCACGATCTCCCCCTGAACCATGACGGCAACGCGGTCACAAAACTGACGAGTAGATTGGAGATCGTGAGTGATGAATAGGTAGGACAACTCACGTTCCTGCTGCATTCTCTTAAGCATGCCCAGTACGGAAAACTGCGTTGTCGTATCCAGATTGGCGATCGATTCATCGAACAAGATAATATCCGGCTCCACCGCCAACGCTCGGGCAATACATACCCGCTGTTTTTGCCCGCCACTTAGTTGTGTTGGGTATTTTTCCAGACATTCCGTGTCCAGCCCCACAGATTCCAGTAAAGACTGGCAAATATCCAGTGCTTGCGCTTTTCGTCCGGGAAAATAGTTGTGGATTGGCTCCTCCAAAATATCTCGTATGGTCATGCGAGGATGGAGCGAGGACGACGAATCCTGTGCGACCAGTTGGATTCGTTTGTACAGATGGATATCCTTCATCCTTCCGATGTGAATGGGCTGGTCATCCAGCCAAATCTCTCCTGAAGTCAACGACTCCAGCCCTAGAATACATTGTGCCAGCGTGCTTTTGCCACTTCCACTTTCTCCAACCAGTCCGAGACATTCCCCCTGTCGTAGCTCCAGACTCACCTTCTTCACGGCCTGCTCGCTATCTTGCGTGCTGAACCAGCCTTTTCTCCGTTTGCGGACAGGGTATGCTTTGGTCACATTCTTCAATTCCAGCATCACTGGTGCATCCTTCCTTCCGGGCTCATCTCCAACACTCGATCTGCTATGCGACTCATACCCTGGCGATCATGTGAAATCAACAATATGGTGAGATCAAAGTCTTCTCTCAATTGTTGCAACAATGCCAGAACCTTATCGCGGTTGATAACATCCAACGCCGTAGTAGGCTCATCGGCAATAAAGAGGCTCGGACCGGAGCTTAACATTGCAGCCAGCAGCACCCTTTGACACATGCCTCCGCTTAGTTCAAAAGGATATGACGACAAAATATGCTCAGGATTTGCAAATCCAACCTTGCGGAGCAGAGAGCGCAAATAGGCCTCCCGCACTGGAGTAGCGCCTCCTCTGGCTATCTCCGTGGCACGGCTCAGCAGCTGCCGCATCCGTGGCAGCACGCCCAGCGGGTGGACTTGCTGCGGTGCAGTGTAGGATGCGACAGAATCAGCGTGCTCCGGCTCCATTTGGTCATGCGGCATCCGACGCCGCCCGTGCAGTCTAAGCGTGTCCATCAGCTGGGCGCGGACAGTCCGGATCGGGTTCAACCCGCTCAGCGATTGTTGAATGAGCAGGGCAATATCCTCTCGGCGCAGCCTTTGCCAGCGCCGTTCCTGGAACGGGAGAATGTCTTCCCCGTTATAGTAGATACGCCCTTGCGTAACATTAATACCTGGCTCCAGCATGCCTGCGATTGCCTGTGCGGTCAGGCTCTTGCCGCATCCGCTCGGTCCGGTCAGGGCCACAATCTCCCCTGAATATATGGAAAAGCTCACATCACGCAGCAGTGGTTTGCTCCCGCTTCCGCTTGCTCCTACGCCTGTGCGGCAGATTTCCAAATGTTCCACGTGTAACAACGGTTTTCGCCCTGCCACTTGCTCTATCGTATCCTTGCACCCAAGGGCTGTTTGATCCTCCACTATTTGGCCGCCCCCTTTTCCGAAAAGCGGTCGCCCAAAAGCTGGCAGGCAAGTACGAATAGCATAATCGCCAAGCCCGGGAAAATCATGACATGCGGAGCCACCTGAAAATATGAGGTTGCATCATGCAGCATCACGCCCCACTCTGGCTTGGGCGGCTGTACACCCAGTCCAAGAAAGGACAGCCCAGCGATCATCAGCACCACGCGTCCGATATCCCATACCGCATAAACCAACAACTGTGGCAACGCTTGTGGCAATACATAACGTCCCAGTATACGTACGTGTGAATTGCCGGATAAACGGGCATATCGAACGTAGTCCTCCTGACAGGCTTTTTGAACCAGACTACGGATATACCGGACATAACCCGCCCACCGTACCGCAATAATCGCAAGGGTCATGTTAACAAAACCTGGGCCCAAAATGCCCACAATTGCCACCGTTAAAATAATATCAGGAAAAGACAGTACACCGTCTATTCCACGCATAACCAGCTGATCCACGCGTCCGCGCACATAACCAATGAGCAACCCTATAGGCAGACTGAAGCACAGCGTAGCTACAGTAATTGCACATGCGATTAGCACGCTCATCCGAATCCCGTAAATTAGCCTTGACAGCACATCCCGACCCAGATGATCCGTACCGAAAGGATATTTCCGACTGGGTGGTGCCAGACGGTTCAAAAGATCCACTTGAAGAGGATCATGAGGAGCGACCCATGGAGCCAATAACCCAAGCAGCACGATCAGACCAAACAGTACGCCTCCTGCCAGCAAGCTCCCTTGAAAGGAAAGCCGTATCTTTTTCATTTTCAGCTTCCCCCTTAACGCAAACGCAGCCTCGGATCTATCGCCGTCTGGACCACATCCACCAAACACTGAACTCCTACAATTAAAAATACGGCGAAAATAACATACCCCTGAATCACCGGATAATCTCGCTGTGTAATCGCATCTA
Organism: Paenibacillus sp. Lou8.1; assembly: GCF_024213565.1. Lineage (NCBI taxonomy): Bacteria > Bacillati > Bacillota > Bacilli > Caryophanales > Paenibacillaceae > Paenibacillus > Paenibacillus sp. Lou8.1. Next base: position 191,787 of record NZ_JANAVN010000003.1, on the reverse strand, counting down.
TAAAATACTTGCCCAACCCCGGCCATGAAAAAATGGTCTCTACGATGACATTACCTGCCAGCATAAATGATAGATTGGTACCTAGCAGTGTAATTATAGGCAGAACCGCATGCTTAAATATCTCAAAAAAGAGGATATGCATACGGGAAAAGCCTCGAGCCTTCGCTGCTTTCACAAAATTCCGGTCACCCAGCTCCAGCATTTGAGCGCGCAGTACACGTGCTTGCACAGCTCCCAAACCTGCACCAAGAGTCAGCGCTGGGAGCACTAAATGTGTCCAATCCTCCCTTCCCATGGATGGGAGCCAGCCCAAGCGAACGGAGAATAGATAGATCAACAGAAACCCAAGCCAAAAAGAGGGGATCGACGATCCCAGCAGGGCGAACAGCCTGCCCAGACGATCCAATGGGCCGCTAATTTTTAGCGAGGCAGCCAGCCCCAACCCCAGCGTAAGCACCGTCATGACGGCAAAGCCCGCAGCAGCTAGCTCCACAGTAGCAGGCAGTCTGTTCCACAGTTCGGCTAGCACGGATTCCTTGGATACATACGAGGTGCCCCAATGCCCTGTGAACACATCCCGCAGCCAGTTCACATATTGAATATGAAGCGGTTCGTTTAAGCCCAGTTCCTGCCGTAGCGTCGTCAACGCCTCCTCAGAGGCAGGAACATTATGCGCGGTGAGCAAAATGGTAGCAGGGTCTCCAGGAGCCAGCCGCATCAATACAAAAGTCAGCGTGGATACAACGAATACAATGATGAGCAGCTGCGCCACACGTTTCAGTATAAAACGAATCATAGGATACGCCGCTCGTTATTCCGCAATATCGGATTGCGCTGTAATGTAGTAATACTCGATCGGATGGGGTGTAAAACCCTCTACCCCTTTTTTCACACCGAACACATTGTCAGGATGCACAATGAACGACTGTGGCAAATTCGTATTGATGATATCCAGCGCTTGTAGTGTCACAGCATTACGCTGCGCTGTATCCTTCGCCAGCTTCAAGCTGTTAAGAATACTCTCCAGCGGTTTGGAACTATAACGGCTTACATTGGCTTCACTTTTCGAAGAATAAAACATGTCCATAAAATATTGTGGCTCTCCTGTATGAGCAGTAAGCATACTGTACATAGCAAAATCCCAATCGTTTTTGGTCAACGCCTCGTCGATATTTTCCACCTTGCGAATCTTGACCTGGATTCCCTCTTTCAGCAATTGGCTTTGGATGACCTCAGCCATAACAGAGAGCTCCGGACGCTGAGGAAAAGTCAGCAGCGTAACCTCGAACGGCTTGCCTTGCTTAGTCCATGTCCCTTGGGCATCCTTCTGCCAGCCATCCTTCGTTAACAGCTGATCCGCCGTTCCGTCCAGCGCTTTACGCTCAACTTTACCGAAGGGAAGAATGCTCGGGAACGGACTGCTTGCTTCCGTACCGAAGCCCCTCATGACGGCGCTCACAATCGATGTGCGTGGAATCAGGCTGTCTACCACCTTACGGTTCGCCGCATCCTTGAATACTGGGGATTCCATATTGTACACGAGCATATGGGTGCGCAAGGAGGGAGCCGACAGCACTTGTAGCTTGTCGTTCTTTTTCAGTACCTCTGCGTTATCAACCGGAATATCCGTCGCTACGTCCACCTCGCCGGATTGCAGCGCCATCAGGCGCGAATTCCCGTCCGTAATGAACTTCATCGTCGCTTCAGCCAATCGTGCCTTCTCGCCCCAATATCCGTCATAACGCTCTACGATCAAGGATTGGTCCTTGTTGAACGCTTTGATTTTAAAGGCGCCTGTCATCGCTGGGTAGCTCTGCTCATCTTTCATCGATGCCACATCCAGTACAATCGTCGATGGATCAGCTAGATTGGACACCAACGCCGCATTCGGCTGGTTTGTCGTGATCTTTAAGGCCAGCGGGCCGCTTACATCAATGGACTTCACATTCAGTAAATCCTTCGCCAGATGGCTTTTCTCGATAGAGCGTAGCAAAGATGCTTTTACACTTGCTGCATCCATACTCTTTCCATTATGAAAAGTGACTTTATCCTGCAAGCTGAACGTCCAAACTGTAGGACTATCCTGCTTCCACTCCTTTGCCAGCCAAGCCACAGGCTCCAGCTTTTCATTCAAACGTACCAGTGTCTCACCTGCACCGGATCGCATCACATCCCAGCTATTATCTCCGTGCGGGTCAACACCTGACGGTTTCCATGTATACGCCATTACCAGCTTTTTACCTGTCGCTGTTTGTTGTGCTGACGCGTTCTCATCTTTGCCGGAGCTATTCGACGTCTTATTGCTAGTACATCCCGAAAGAGCCATAACTGCCAGTAACAGCATCACCCCTGTACATATCAACCATGAGCGCCTGCTACGATTGCTAATCATTCGATGAATCCCCCTCTATCTTGTAAAATCATATAAACCTAACGCAAAACGCGAAAAAAGCATTCCGGACCACTTGATCAGCAGTCAGAAATGCTTTCATTATAAAATGTCAAAACACACCTCGAAGCCAACTCCAAAAACATAGAAGGGATCAGATCGGTTTCAGACATTCCGTATGCAGCACGCCTAACCACCTCCCCAGCATCCCGTGGGTCTGACAGTGATGTCAAAACAGGCAGGTCTCCTGACTCCAAGCGTATCTTTCAGGCCTTCCCGGTTCTTCACAGTTCCAGTGGCTGTTCTGAAAGCTCCAGCAGTATCCTGCTGATGCCTGTATACAGTGGCGGGCCCGTGTCGGAATCAACCGAACTTCCCTTTTAAGTGAACACGCTCAACAACTATCCACATGGTCTCAACAAAACCCCGTACATAGAGTCGTCCGGCTCACACCTGTTTTCTTCCTTTATTTCTTTCCATTACGATCTTATTTTGTTGTCACAGGCTTGTCAATAAATGCTGCACAATAATTTAAATTTGAACAATATGGCGAGAATGAAGGTAATGGCTATTCATTGCGTGCACGAAATGAACGTGCTAAAATTAGGTATAGAGATAACCTTCGTGTCCGTATACTAAAAAGAGTCTTCGCCGCGCCAACGGCAAAGACTCTTAGGACTTGAAAGGCTGTGGATCACCACCACGGCGCGCTAAATACTTAGCTAAACCCACCGTTAGGCGCCTAACCTAATTACGCGGTGGGTTTTCGCTTGTTCCGAAATTTCCGACGCAGCCAGCGATAAAGTTTACGAATACTAAACACCAGGCTTAGTAACGTAACCATCCAACGCAACACATCGTAGCACGATACAAGTGTGACCATCGGCTTCACCCCCTTTCGGGAAGCTGCACCGTGGTCCGAAAACATCCACCACTATTCAAAATCCATAATTTAGATTATACCATGCCCCTTCCTACCACTCTAGCAAATTCTTCTAGTAGATTATCAAGCTCCTAGTATTCATTTGGGGAACCACGCGGAACACGCAAAGCACCTGAGACTTATACATACGGAGCACATAATAATGAAATTGTCATCACCGGAACTTCGAGCGGTGAGGTTCAAGGCACAGGAAGAGGGACAAACTTTACGGACTCTACAGGTGAAAATTCCAATTCACTACAAAGAGGCGATTGCGCAACAAAAGGAGCTATTGATAATCCGAAGTTTAATACTAAAATCTCTGTAAGAAACACTGACAATGATGTCGCTTATACTTTTTATAAAGCCGATAATGGAAGCCTGCCAGATGCTGTTATTGATATTTGGAAAACAGGTGTACAGGATTTAGGCTTAACATGGAGTTCGTCTCTCTCATTTTCGGGAAGATATTTTTATACGTTCTAATATCTTCATGCTGGAACAAGGATGGGGCCTACACCCTATCCTTTTCCGTATTTTATTAATCGATTTATTAAATTCTTCATCTTAGAAAGGATGTTTCCTTTTGAAAACAAGCAGCTTTCGCTTCATTATAGTTTTCTTGCTCGTTCCAACTCTATTGTCTGCCTGCTCACCATCTTCTTCTCCATCAACGCAGTCAATCCCATCAAAAGAAGTTCAATCAAGCAAAAAAACAATTCCTTCAGAACAAGGCCAATACCTATCTATGACTTATACAGAATATATGAATGGGAAAAATACAGATAAAGGTATGGTTATGCGGGTCATGACGTATGACTTAAGCAGTAAAAAAATGACCAAACTGGCCGATGTTCCTTATACCTCTCAATACCCACTTTCCGTGGTGTCCTTACCTGATCACAAAATTTATTACTCTGCCGATGTGGATGATAAGGGAGACCAACTATTTTCGTACGACTTAAATTCAAAAAAAACTGAACAATTATCCGATAATTTATTTGCCATTAATCGTATAGTGCCAACTACTCCAGAAGGTCCACTTGTTCTAGCTGCGGTCAAAAAAGGAGAACGTACACTTAAAACGATTTTCTACAATAAATCGACTCATACAATGCAGTTCTTACATGATGAAAATCAGGATATGAATACTTGGTCTGTATCTTACAACTCTAGCAAAAGCGCAACGTACATTTCCCAATTTTCCGAAAATGGACGAGATAAACAAAGAGACATCGCAACCAAGAAACAGTCCACTATGCTCCCTCCGGACTACAAGGTTACAGAAATCAACAACGCCACTAAACAAGAGCGGTCTGTCATTACACTAAAGAACGAACAAATCTTATCATTGTCCAGCAGTAATGATCAGTTGCTCCTAGTCACTGCCCGTTTCATTAATCACAGCAACCCCGAGTATAGCCTTGTCGATATTGTGACTGGAAAACGCACCAAATTAGAGCTACCCATTTCATCCCGCAGCTTTATCTATATGTCCCCAGACGGCAAGGGTATCTACTATTTAGGCAGCGCCTCTCAGAAAAATCAGGAGGAAGGACGCGGCGTGTACTATTATGACTTTACTTCGAAAATTCAAACCCCGATCTTTATACAGGAAGAGGGTTTCATCAATAACTTCATGCTGCTTAATAAATAACCAGTTCTGGATAACTCCATGCCAAAAAGCCGGAAAAGAGGCATACGTCCTCTCTCCGGCTATCTTTATTTATTCCTAATCATCAAACCTTCTGTGGAACCTCCTGAACCGTCACGCTTTTGACCGATTCCCCTTGTTTTCTCGTCAAAACAATGTTCAAGACAATCGCTGTAATCGAGCCCGAAACGATACCATTTTGCAGCAGCATTTTAGCAAAGCTCGGCAGCTGGTCGAACATTTGTGGCAGAACGGCAGAGCCTAGGCCCACGGCAATACTGCATGCTGCGATCAGCAGATTGCTTTCCTTCCGCAGATCCACTTCTGACAAAATAGACATGCCTGATGCAGCAACCGAGCCAAACATGACGATCATCGCCCCGCCCAGCACAGCGTTAGGAATCACTGTCGTTAAGGCAGCCAGCTTAGGCAGCAAACCGAGAACAACCATGATACCGCCCGCAGCAAAAATAACGTTCCGCGATTTGACGCGTGTGAGTGAGATCAGGCCAACATTTTGCGAGAAAGCTGTATAAGGAAACGCATTAAAAATACCCCCAAGCATAATCGCGAGTCCTTCGGAACGCAGACCATTGACGATCTGCTTCTGTTCCACCTTCTGATCAATCGCTTTGCCTACTGCCAGATAAACGCCTGTAGACTCAACCATACTGACAATATTGACGATAATCATCGTACAAACTGCCATCATGCTAAACTCTGGCTTACCAAAATAAAACGGCTGCGCGACACTCACCCATGAGGCCTCCGCCACGGGAGCAAAATGCACCATTCCCATCGCATAAGCAACCACTGTGCCCGCGAACAGACCAATAAGCACGGAAATCGAGCGCAAAAAGCCTTTTGCCAACCGATTCACAAGCAGAATAACCAGTAGTGTAACTAACGCCAGCAGCAAATTACGTGGCTGTCCAAAATCCGAGCTGCCCTGGCCCCCTGCTACATTGTTCATCGCCACCGGAATAAGAGATAGACCGATAATCGTAACGACCGAACCCGTAACAACCGTCGGGAAAAAGCGTAACAGCTTGCCATACAACGGTGCTGCTAACACCACAAATATACCGGACAAAATGATGGCACCGTACGCTGTCGCTAAATTTGAGGTCGAAGCAATCGCGATAATGGGCCCTACTGCCGTAAATGTACAGCCTAAAATGACAGGCAGTCTACTACCGAAAAAGCGTGTGCCCATAATCTGTAATAACGTAGCAATCCCACAAGTGAACAGATCGGCAGCCACCAAATAAGCCATCTGGGCTGGCGTCAGGTGCAATGCTCCCCCTACAATTAGAGGTACAGCAATTGCTCCAGCGTACATGGCCATGACATGCTGGAAGCCCAGCGCGAATAACTTTTGTTTACTTAGCATCCCACATTCTCCTTAACGGGAGGAATCACCGCTCCAGCTTCCTCTATAAAATGAACCTCGCCTGGTGCCATGGAAGCGATACGCGCAAGAGAACGGACGGCAATGCCTCTTTGCTCCAACAGTCCACGGCCTTCCTGGAAGCTCTTCTCAATTACACAGCCAACCCCGGCCAGCTCCGCTCCTGCTTCCTTCACAATATCCGTAAGTCCAACCAAAGCTGCGCCAGTAGCCAAAAAATCATCTACGATCAGCACATGGTCGCTAGCATCGAGATATTTTTGAGAAATGCTCACCTGATAGGTTTCCTGCCGAGTGAACGAATGAACCTCTGCGAAGTATACCTGCTCATTCAGCGTGATTGCCTTCTTTTTCTTCGCATAAATGAACGGGACCCCCAAGGCAATAGCAGTAGCCATAGCAAATTGAATACCACTAGCTTCAATTGTAAGCACCTTGGTGATCGGAGCACTGCCGAAAAGGCGTGCAAACTCCTTACCAATCTCCAAAGCTAATGCTGTATCTACCTGATGATTCAAAAATGAATCTACCTTTAATACGGTGTCAGATAAAATTTGTCCCTCTTGACGAATACGTTCCTCCAAAGCTTTCATTATGCGAGTATCGCTCCTTCTGTACTTTAAAATAGTATAAAACCTGCCAAAACCAAAAAAGGACAGGCTCCCTTGAGTTGTTTCTCAAGTGAAGCCTGTCCTTGGGGTTGTCATCCCTGACGGATTGGCGCACAAATAAATGCCCGCATTCATCCAAAGCCGATGCGCTATCACTCATAGTCGGACGATTACAGTGGTCATCCGGTAGAAACTTTTGGGCCATATCCCCAATATTATACGAGTCATATGAAATTGATATCTTGTATACTACACCCTCTGGCGGGCGGTTTCAAGACTATTTTTCATACAGACAGCGGCATTTGGAGAACCTTCCACAATTGGAATATCGTAAAATCAAATCGAACTTTGTTCAAGGTATATATATTGTGAGGACTTTGCATTATCCTGATTGTAGAAAACAGATAAAAAAACAAAAATGCATACAAAACAACACTTAATTTTAATTATAATTTTAGAAAACAAAAATAAAACCACAAATCTCACTTCCGTTTCTGTTGACTACAAAGAAAAACGGAAGTAGTATGGAGTTAGTTAAGAAAACAAAAGGCAGACTTTCAGGCTGCCCGTATTTTATCCATGCAAGGAGATTGGATATGAATAATTATCTTGCTGTTGATATTGGAGCTTCAAGCGGAAGGCTCGTAAGTGCAACTCTGCAAGGTGACCAGCTACACTTGCAAGAGCTTCACCGTTTCAACAACTCCTTTACCGAAAAGGACGGACACGATTACTGGAATATCGACGAACTATTAAATGAGATTATTCAGGGCTTGCAAAAAGCTAAACAAAAAGGGATTCATTCCTGTACGCTCGGCATTGATACATGGGCTGTAGATTACGTGCTGCTTGATCAGAAAGGTAACCGCATTCATGAGGTATACGCTTACCGGGATGCACGTACCCTCCATGCACCCGACAGGCTGCATCAGCTCATCAGTCAAGAGGCTGTGTATGAGAAAACAGGCATTCAGGAATTAAACTTTAATACCCTTTATCAACTGTTCGTCCATGATCGGGAACAGCTTGCCCAGGCGAATAAAATATTGATGGTCCCCGATTATCTGTACTATCGCCTGACAGGCATCATGATCAATGAAATGACGAATGCGTCCACGATGCAGCTTCTCAACGTGAACTCCCGAGAGTTTGATGAAGACCTTCTCTCCCTGCTCCAACTGCGACGCAATCAGTTTTCAGAGCTTGCCGAGCCTGGACGGGTTCTGGGTTCTCTTTTGCCGGAGCTTGTTCAAAAATACGATCTTCCGAACTGTCAGATCATTCTAGCGCCGACTCACGATACTGCATCGGCTGTTGCAGGTGTTCCGTCACAGCGGGAAGAACCTTGGGCTTATATTAGCAGCGGAACGTGGTCACTACTGGGAATGGAACGATCCGAAGCCTTGAATACCAAGGCAGCCATGCAGGCGAACTACACGAATGAGTGGGGCGCTTACGGTACGTACCGTTTTCTGAAAAATATTATGGGATTATGGATGATTCAGGAGGTTAGGAGAGAGGGCGGTTCCGCACATAGCTTTGCCGAATTGGCCGAACTGGCTTCAGCAGAGGCACCGTTTGTCAGTCTCGTCCTCTGTAACCAGTCATCCTTTTTAAACCCAGATAGTATGACCGTTGAAATCCAGCGATTCTGTGAAGAAACAGGCCAGCCCATCCCCAGGACGCCGGGTTCGCTCGCCCGCTGTATTTTTGACAGTCTGGCCTTAAGCTACCGCGATGCCTTACACGAACTGCAATGTTTAACAGACGAAACAATTACCAGATTGCACATTGTTGGCGGAGGCGCTAACAACGAATTACTATGTCAGCTAACCGCCGATCTCTTGGGAATTGAGGTTCAGGCAGGTCCTTCCGAATCTACGGCCATCGGCAATATTGTCGTGCAATTAATTAGCTCTGGTGTTCTTGAGGATCTCAAAGCTGCTGGCCGAACCATCGCCCGCTCCTTTCCAACTCGGCTATATGAGCCACAATCGGTGGAAGGCATGCAAGAACTTTTGGATCGCTGGGAGCACCTTAAGATACAAGCAACATCCTCTATTCACATATCTCAATAAAGGAGTAAAGCCATGAACGAAGCTATTGAAGCCAGTTATAACGAAGCGAAAAGGCTGTATGCCCGCCACGGTATTCAAGTTGACGATATTTTACGGAAGCTTTCACAAATCAAAATATCACTGCACTGCTGGCAGGGAGATGATGTTCAGGGATTTCTGTTCAAAGACAAACAGCTTAGCGGGGGGATTGCCGTAACGGGCAGCTACCCGGGCAGAGCAGGCACGCCGCATGAGTTGCGTCAGGATTTAGAAAAAGCTCTATCACTCATTCCGGGTAAACACAAGGTCAATTTGCACGCAATCTATGCGGACACCACAGAACAAGTGGATCTAGATCAACTGGAGCCACACCATTTTCAGAACTGGGTAGACTGGGCCAAACAACAAGGGCTTGGGCTTGATTTTAATCCAACACTGTTCTCCCATCCCAAAGCGGAAGACGGCTTCACACTGAGCCATAAGGATTCGGAAATCCGTGATTTCTGGATCACACACTGCAAAAAATCACGCAGGATTGCAGAGCATTTTGGCAAAGAACTCGGTCAGCCCTGTGTCACAAACCACTGGATGCCGGATGGTTACAAGGATACCCCTGTTGATCGGTTGGCTCCAAGAGAACGGCTGCGTGATGCGCTGGACGAAATTTTCAGCGAGGAAATCAGCGAGGAATACAACATCGATGCGGTTGAAAGCAAGCTGTTTGGCATTGGCTCGGAAAGCTATGTCGTGGGCTCCCATGAATTCTATATGGGCTACGCCCTGACACGCGGCAAATCCATCTGTCTCGACTCTGGTCACTTCCATCCAACCGAAGTCATTTCGAACAAACTGTCCTCTGTGCTGATGTTCACCGATCAATTATTTCTCCATGTCAGCAGACCGGTTCGCTGGGACAGTGATCATGTCGTGACAATGGACGACGAATTGCTGGACATTGCCCGTGAGCTGGTTCGCGGTGAATTGCTTTCCCGAACCCATATCGGTCTTGATTTCTTTGATGGAAGTATCAATCATGTAGCAGCATGGATCATCGGAACACGCAACACGATCAAAGCGCTGCTTCGCGCTATGCTCGAACCGATTGAAGCATTAAAGCAGGCGGAAGAGGAACGGGACTTTACCACTCGTCTTGCTCTGGTCGAAGAGTTTAAATCGTATCCGTTTGGTGCCATATGGGATTACTATTGCGCTCAAAACGGCGTTCCTGTTCGTGAGGAATGGCTGGCCGAAGTTAAAAATTATGAACAACAGGTACTGCTGAAACGTTAACTACTGTACTGATAATGCTTATATTCATATCATCCAAAAGGGAGAGATTATCCATGACTACTGTACTGGAGAATCAAAAAGAACGAAAATCGGGACTGGATATCCCATTTGTTCGCGAGATGGCGGAAATTACACAAAACATGTGGAAATTCGGCTGGGATGAACGCAATGGAGGTAATGTAAGCTATATTCTGGATGAAGCTGAGGTTGCAAAATATATAGATATTCATCAGGTCATTCGGACGATTAAACCTGCTTTCCCGGTGAATGAACTGGCTGGTAAATATTTTATCGTCACCGGATCAGGGAAATATTTCAAAAACGTAATTGCAGATCCAGAAGCTAACTTAGGAGTCCTTCGTGTCTCCCAGGATGGCGAGCAATTGGAAGTCTTGTGGGGCCTCAAACATGGCGCAGTGCCTACCAGTGAGTTGCCTTCCCATTTTATGAGCCATATTGAGCGCTTGAAGGTCGACCCTAACCATCGTGTTGTGATTCATAATCATGCCACCCATGTTATTGCCATGACCTTCATTCATAGTCTGGACGAAAACCAATTCACCAAAACGCTGTGGGAAATGTGTACTGAATGTATTATCGTCTTCCCAGACGGTATCGGTGTAATCCCTTGGATGGTACCGGGTTCCAGCGAAATCGGCCGCGAAACGGCTAAAAAAATGAAGGATCATCACGCTGTATTATGGCCTCATCATGGCATTTTCGGAACGGGCAGCTCCATTGATGAAGCATTTGGCCTGATTGAAACGATTGAAAAAGCAGCGCAAATTTATATGCTCATTGCTCACCATGATATTCAGCAACGGATTACAGATCAGGAATTGGCCGATCTGGCCAAAGCCTTCAACGTTACTCCAAAAGAAGGAATCCTGAACGTATAAATATAGACTAATCTCCATCTCATAATACAGAACTTAAAAGGCTCCATGGATCGTCTTAAACTGGCCATGGAGCCTTTGGCATACCTAGTTTCAATTATATAACCCTTAATTCCAATGAATTAACTTGTAATTGTGCTTTCCTTTATATACAATAAAATCAAAATTCCCTTATCTCCACCAAAGGAGAGGTGACAAGTTATGAAAAGAGCAAAAAATGAAGATCACTTCGACATCGTGGAAGACCATTATTTCACAGCCACCGAACTGGAAAAATCCAGCGCCGTTTGGCCTGTCAGACTAGGTATGGATATTTCGAAAACAAGCTGCCATGTCGGTCCCAAGGCTGTTCCTTATTTTTATTTGATATTTGTACTTGAAGGTCAGGCTGAGTTTATTTATAAGCAACAAAAATACCGTGTCCAAAAGTCTGATTTATTCTGTTTTTTTCCGCATCTTGCCCATGAATATTACACCGATCAGGAGCACCCGTTGCAAAAGGTATGGATTGCCTTTGAGGGACCCAAGTCCCTCGCATTGCTGGAGCGGATCGGAATTAATCCCTCTACGCCATTTATGGCTAACGCAGTGAGCGAGGAAATCCTCAGACTTATCTCCAACCTGTTTTCCATCGTACACGACAACAGCAGACAGGGCAGCGATCTGGCCCGCTTGATTACACTGCACCAGATCTTCGAGGAGTTATCCCGCAACACATCTGACGTGCTGCGCAACTTTGTATGCTCTGATTATTGGCTCCAGCAGGGGAAAGATTACATTGAAATGCATTATTGTGACCGTGTTACGATTGAACAAATTGCCGAGCATGTAGGTGTGGATCGTGCGCATTTTTCACGTAAATTCCATTCCACCTTCCTCATCTCTCCCGCCAAGTATTTGCAAAACCTCAAGATTAACGAAGCCAAAAGATTACTGGAGCAGACGACTTACAATTTGTCGATCATAGCCCAGTCCATCGGCTATACCGATATGTCCACCTTTTCCAAGGCATTTAAGAAAACAGCAGGGATTCCACCGCGTGAGTATCGCTTCCGACATCAGTCCCGGCAAGAGATTCGTACCGTCAACGCTTAGTCGGAATCCAGTAACGTTAAAGAGAGCCGCCGTATACGGTGTCTCTCTTTTTATGACCTGATCCTAATTCCCACTTGGTTCTGAGCCCTTTCAACGCTATAATAGGCATCAAACCAACAGGAAAGGTACGTGAAATCCATGCTGCGATTCAATGCGATACGTACGGGCTATCTGCTGGGCATCTCACTGATACTGGCCGCAATTATTTATTTTTTCGCCTCCAATTGGGGCGGACTGGATCGGACATTTAAGATTGTACTTGCTGCTGCGCTTATTGTTCTGTTCTATGGCTTGTCTTTTGTATTTGCACGGATACGTGCTGTTCCCGGTCAACAAGCTTTTCTGTCTAATATGTTTTTGGTGGCTGGCTGTATAGCCTTTGGCGTTTCCGTGGCATTGCTCGGTCAAATTTACAATTCCCATGCGGACAGCTACGGATTGTTTTTCATTTGGTCGGTGCCGGCTCTACTGCTTAGCTGGATTACTCGCTACAATCCTTTTTATATGCTGTCTTATGTACTAATTCATCTTGGTTTGTGGCTTTATTTTTACCCTACGATGCAAAGTGTGCCTTATAGCGAGCTGGAATCGTTGTCCATTGCCGGAATGTTCGCAATAGTCAACCTGCTGCTATTTTTATTGACGTTCCTCCATCGTATACATTCTGCTCCACTACAATATATGAGCTTTGCGGTTTTCCATATAGCTATGTTAGCAATGACCAATTCCTTTGCATTTGATGAGTATGGCATGGTCATGAATGTACCGCATATTGCTGTGATTGCTTTAGGATTTTATATATTTATCAAGGTGCGGCTGAATAAAACGCTACTGACCTTGAATGCATTGGCACTTTCGGCGTTTGCTGTCTTTAAATTTATAGAGCTGGCTGAGGCGTACTCCTCATCTCTGTTTTTTGTTTTTGGTTTGATTTTTGTGGCGTTGCTGCTGACGGGTAACGTGTGGTTTTTCCGCTATTTGAATCGTTTGGGGAAAACACTGCCGGATTCAGGGACAACGGACACTAGTACATCAAAGACTGAGACGAGCGTCCAAGAGGAACATGGCAGTGAATGGATTAGCAAAACCGTATCCCGTGTGATCAAAGTGGTTGGAGTGCTGATCGGCAGTATATCTCTCATCGGATTGATTATGATTAGCACGAATGTAAACCACACCGAATATGTACTGTTGGTTGTGTCGTTGCTGCTTATGATTTTGATGATTGTCATACCGGAATCCAAGCTGGATTCGGTAATACGTTATACACTGCTGACCATCAGCTATATTACAGGCTTGGCGGCCATTCTATGGTCAGATCAGTCGCTGCTTTCGGTATTATTTCTGATCGTTTCCATCGCTGGATGGTTCCGCTCCAAGGGGAAAAGGCAGTTGTTTTTTGCCTACACCTTTGTAAACCTGAATCTGGCGACCATTTTATTTCAGCAGTATCAGGAGTGGGATGGTTGGAACTGGACCTATAAGTTCATCATCTTCTCTCTTTTCATCGTCAATGCCGTGTTATATGGGGTAAGTTACTTTATATCCAAGACGGAGTTAAAAGAACATCTACGGAATGGCTCATTATTTTTCAGCTTGCTGTTCCTGTTTTGGGCGACGTTTTTCGAGGATGTCGTTCCACACTCTTATATGTTCATTAACATTTTTTATTTTGTTATCGTTACCGGGATGGTCTTTGCCTTTGCCCGTCTGAAACAAAAATCGGAGGCCATCACGAGCGTTGTCTTCTGGTTTATTTTTATCGGCTTCAAATACTATGATTTATTGTGGACGCTACTGTATAAATCTTTTACGCTGGCGCTACTGGGGATCATTGCGCTCGGAATTACCTGGTGGGCGGATCGGCGAATGGCCCATAGCGGCAAAGCAGCATTCGATGCTGACCACCGCAGCTTTAGCTTTATGCGCTTAAGCCCGTTACTCATTGCCATTGTCATCGTGCTACAGCTGGGGATCATCGGCTATCAGACGGCGAGAAGTGAAACCCTGCTCGCCACAGGGGCTTCCATTAAGCTCAAACTAGCTCCTGTAGACCCGCGCTCCCTGCTACAAGGCGATTATGTGGCACTGAATTACGACATATCTACCCCGCCTTCCAAGACTCCTCTTCAGGAGGAGGAAGGGAGCCGAGGCAAGGTCAAAGTCGTTCTCACACCAGATAGCCAAGGAGTATACGTCGCGGATCGCCTATATCAAGATGGTGAAAAACTTGCCAGCCATGAGGTCATTCTAAATGGACAATGGTATGGTTCCCGTATTCTGTACGGTATTGAGAATTATTTCATTCCTGAGGGAACCGGACGTACTGTAGAACAGAACGCACATTTTGCCCATATTCGGGTGAGCCGCAATGGAGACGCGCTGCTGGAACGTTTGGCAGAAAGCTGACCGGATCGGCGAAGGTAGTAAACAAAGCAGGCTGAACCAAGCCCCTCCATTACTGGAGCACAACTTGGTTCAGCCTGCTTGTTTTTTTCGGACCATCGTTTATCTCCGTTTATTCATCTCTCGACCATGATGCTATTTCTTTAATATCCTGCGGCTGAGTCCGGCAACAACCACCAATCAGACGAGCTCCCGCTTCATACCATTGGCGGGCACTTTGTCCGAATGTCTCTGTACAAGTGCTGCCGTGCCATGTCTTGGTGACCGGGTCATATTCCTCCCCCAGATTGGGATATACCACCACAGGCTTATCCGTGTGGCTGCGTATTTCGTGAATAAGCGATGGAACGAATTTCGGCAAAGTGCAATTGATTCCTACAGCAGCCACTTGCTCATGCCCATTCAGCCACTCAGCACATGCAGCGGCAGACTCACCATTGCTGATATGCTGCCCATCCTTTGCGCTAAAGCTGATCCAGGCATACGTGCCAGGGAATTCCTTCAGCAATCGGGCAATGGCCTTGGCTTCAACCAGACAGGGTATCGTTTCACAAGCTAAAATATCTGCACCCGCCTCAATCAGAGCTTTCATACGCGGCCTGTGGAACTCCACTAGCTGTTCCTCGCTCAGTTTGTAATCGCCGCGATACTCTGATCCATCTGCCAAAAACGCCCCGTAAGGGCCTACAGAGGCCGCGACTAGCGGCTTGGGACGATGCCGCTGACTTGCAGTAGCCGTCACGTCAGCCCAAAACTCATCGCGTGCCTGCACAGCAATCCGCACCGATGATTGAATCAGCTCCAGCGCCTCATTTTCGCTTAGGCCTCGTTTAACATAGCCTTCAACGGTAGCCTGATAGCTCGCAGTAATCGCACAGTCTGCCCCAGCCTCAAAATAATCTCTATGCACACGCTTGATCGACTCCGGATGCTCATGGAGGATTTTAGCTGACCATAAGCTATCGTTCAGATCATGTCCATGACGCTCCAGTTCGGTCGCCATCGCGCCGTCCAGCACGATCAGCTGAAATTCGTCCAGTATATGTTGTATCGGATTCATGCGGCCCCTCCTGCTCGTCTTTTCTATTTAACCCACTAATCAAGTAGGGTTTAATGATTTACATTATAGCACGGATGTTGATGGGCACTCACAAAGCCAAGAAATAATCATTCCGTGAAGACGTCCCCTCTCGTTTCATTTGCCTTCTGAGTTAACGTATAAATTTTTTAAATTAGTTTCATAAGTTAAATTAATTAGATATTGTTCTTTTTTTCACAAAGTCATTTTACTATAAAAGTGCAAACCAACACTTTGGCCAAAAGATCAGGGAATTGCATCGTCACATTCTGCATCGTCATTTATGTGAAAAAAGGTACAAGAGAGGGTTTTATCTATGTCTTTACTAGAAATGATTACAGCGACCTTAACAGATAACAAAATTGTCAGTTCTATCGCTTCCACCGTTTTTATTATCCTTCTTGGTTTCTTTTGCCGTAAGAAGGGGATTTTTAACGCAGCAGTAGGAAAGTTGTTATCCAAGGTTGTTCTAACCGTGGCTCTACCAGCACTAGCCTTTAATTCTTTCATGCAGGACATTAATCCTACAATGTTAAAACAAGGAATGAATGTTTTAATATGGGGAGTTCTAATTTATATTATTCTCATCTTTATTTCTAAACCGTTCTTTCTGAGCTACAACAAGGATAAACAGGATGTTTTGCGGGTGTTAACCATTTTCGGTTCTACGACTTTCTTCGGAATTCCAATTGTCGGAGCCATTTACGGTCCTACCGGAGTGATGTACAGTTCCATTTTTAACATAGGGTACCGCATTTTCTTATACTCCTATGGCTATATCAAAATGAGCGGCTTGAAAATGGAGCTTAAAAATCTCAAAACCATGTTTTTGAATCCAATCGTTATCGCCACGTTTCTAGGCTTGTTTGTTTGGTTGTTTCAAGGTTATTTGCCACAGATGAGTGTAGCTACAGAGGATGGGGCCATTCAGCAGTTCGCCTTTCTAAGAATTGATCAAACCGCTGTCTGGCTGTTCAAGCCCATGACCTACCTTGCTGGACTAGCTTCTCCGTTAGCCTGGTTATCGATTGGCTCGACATTAGGGGAGATCAGCTTCAAGTCGGCAGCTACTGATAAGACCTCTTGGTATTACAGCATAGTTAAGGTTTGGCTTGTACCTATTGTTAACATCGTCTTGCTGGCTTTGTTGACTGTATCTCATATTCTGTCAGTCGATTCAGTCGCTTTAGCTACTATTGTCATCATGATGGCTACTCCAACAGCTACCGTAGCCGCAGCCTATGCGATCAGTTTTGATAAGGAAGCCATATTGACCTCCAATGCATCGCTTCTCTCAACTATTACTTCTGTCGTCATGATTCCAGTGTGGATCGTTACGCTCAATGTCATTGATAAAATTGGAATTTTCTAAATCAGGGGGAAAACAACATGTTAAAAATCATTTGCTATGGTGTCCGTTCTTATGAGAAACCCTATTTTCAGGATCTCAATAAATATAACTTTCAACTAACGCTGGTAGAAGAGTTGTTAACCACTAGCAATGCAGAATTGGCACAGCATCACGATGCCGTTTTGCTAAGAGGAAACTGTGCTGCCAATCGGGAAAATATCACAAAATTCAATGAATACGGCATTCGATATGTTTTTACCAGAACAGTCGGAATCAACCACATTGATTTGGATGCCTGCAGCGAATTCGGAATGAAGGTGGCACGCGTGCCATCCTACTCTCCGAATGCCATCGCCGAGCTCTCCTTAACCTTAGCAATGATGCTGTTCCGACACACCGCTTATATGACTACCAAAAGCTCGTTCAAAAATTTCATTGTGGACGAGCATACATTCAGCAAAGAGATTCACAATTGTAAAGTTGGGATTATTGGGGTCGGCCGCATCGGTCTGACGGAAGCCAAATTATTTAAAGGATTAGGTTCTTCTGTTATCGGCTATGATGTGTACCAATCGGACGCGGCCAAGGAAGTCATTCCATTCACAACCTTGGATGAATTACTAACAGAGTGTGATGTCGTTAGTGTGCATGTTCCTTATCTGCCGGGACAGAACGACAAAATGATTAACGCCAGCTTTTTAGCAAAAATGAAGAAGGGATCTATTCTCATTAATACATCACGTGGAGAATTACAAGATAACCAAGCCATTTTGGACGCTTTGCTCAGTAACCATCTGGAAGGCTTCGCTACGGATGTCTTCCCTAAGGAAGATGAATTATTCTTTAGAGCATTTGAACCATGGCAAATGCTCCCGGACCCAACGATCCAGAAGCTTGTGGAGCTGTATCCAAGAGTTTTGGTAACGCCTCATGCTGGCTCGAATACCGTTACGGCGTTATCCAACATGATTGAAACTAGCTACGACAACTTCCATGATATCGTTACAACTCATTCTTCAGATAACCTAGTCCCACTTCCTGTTCTCTCTATGAAATAAATAATTAGGAAGCTCGGCACTCTTGTTGAACAAAAAAAGAACCGCTATTTCCAGATTACAATGGAAATGGCGGTTCTTTTATATCAGAATTCAACTGATAGAGCATTAGCGGCCTGCCAACCTTGTGGTATTCTATCGATTCAACCAGGAAGCCATCGTCCACCAGGAACTGAATATATTTTTTTACCGTGATACGGGACAAGTCCACTTCTCTGGCTAACGTTTCAACCGAGAATGGTCCGTCCAGCTCTTGAATACTCTTCAGTATCGTGGTCATGGTCAGTTTGGACAAATTTTTAGACAGGTTTTTCGGTAGATTATGCGATGGTTGTTCAACAGTTTTTTTCTTTTCCACACCCGCATGCTCTTCTTTATTAAAATAATGGTCAATGACAGCTTGATTAATTCCGTTCCCTTCCTCCATCACCGTGGCTAGGCGCTGGATTTTCTCAACAGCCAGTCTAAAGCGTTCGAATGTAAAGGGTTTAATTAAATAGTCTGCAACACCATAAAAAACAGCTTCCTTCACCGTCTGAATATCTTTTGCAGCCGTAATTAAAATAACCGAAGCATGATATTGATGCTCCTGCATATGTGATAATAAAGTTAATCCGCTTTTTCCAGGTAAATAAACGTCCAGTAATACCAGATCCGGTTTCCATTTTTGAAGACAGTCCTGTGCTTTCTTGACGGTATCTGCCTTACATACAACGTCCAAATTGTCCATGCGCTCGATAAACTGTTGATTGAGCTCAGCAACCATCGGATCATCCTCAACAATTAGAACTTTCATTCATTTGTCACCTCCAATGTACAGGGCAACTCTACATACATACTTGTTCCCAGACCCGGTTGGCTATCAAGCTCAATGATTCCTTGATGATTTTCCACCATGGTTTTAACCAGATTCAAGCCGTAGCCTCTGTCTTCTCCTTTGGTTGAAAAGCCATGCTCGAATATTCTTTTTTGCATCTCAAAATCAATCCCCAACCCATTATCTTTCACTTTCAAAATGAATACATTTCCCTCACACTCATAGTTCAATTTCAGCTCAATTTTGCCGGGTTCTTTTTTTTGTAAGATGGAATCTATGGCGTTGTCAAAAAAATTACCCAGGATGTGTATGACATCATGAACGATATCCTGCATCTCCACATTAGAGACATTCGAGCTTTCTGCAAGAAGAACCGAAATATTCTGTTCGCGTGCTTCGTTGATTTTACCCATAATAAAACCTGCTAATGCCGGAACTTTAATTCTCTCAGTCAGAAAGCCTACCTCATCTTGATACCGGTGATTTAGCTGCTGAATATATTGACTGACCTCCGCATATTTCCTCATTTCAATCAGCCCGGATATTACGTGCATTTTGTTCATAAATTCATGGGTCTGTCCGCGAAGGGAGTTAATATAATATTTTGTACCACTTAACTGGTTGCTAAGATGGATCATCTCGGATTGGTCGCGTAACGTTGCAACCGCCCCAAAAAACTCATTTTCAATATATATAGGGGTTACTGTCGCAATGACTTCTATACCATTCACATAAAATGAGCGATCCTTGATCTTCTTCTTATCATCAAACACTCTCTTGAAGAGCACGTTATAAAAGTTGGTATCTAGCTGCTCGCCAATCGGGGCTTTTATCTCTTGGTTCGCCAGTTGGTACTTGGCCTGAGCTTCTTTGTTCATGAGCATAATTTTCTTGTCCGCCGAAATGGCTATAATTCCTTCAGCGACCTCATTTTCAATAATTTCTTTTT
The DNA here is from genome assembly GCF_024213565.1 of Paenibacillus sp. Lou8.1. NCBI lineage: Bacteria > Bacillati > Bacillota > Bacilli > Caryophanales > Paenibacillaceae > Paenibacillus > Paenibacillus sp. Lou8.1. The sequence goes on along the minus strand of NZ_JANAVN010000003.1, from coordinate 171,806 downwards.
CGCGCAATCGTGTTGCTATCTCTTGCGGCTCAAGCCCAAATAAAATCGTTTTGATTTTCTGAGCCAGAATGATAGCGCCCAAAACTCCACTAAAGAGTCCCAGCATCAGCCCCCCAAAAATGGTATACTGCGCCTGCATCAAATCATGATTTAGGGTTCTCATGGTCAGCCCTACACATACAATGCCAATGACCTCATGCTGTTGATTAAATATCGGCGTAAAATATCGGTAACCTTTGCCCAAAATACCTATATTCTCAGAAAAATGTCCCTGACCGGATAGCGCCCTTTTGGCATCATTCAAATCAGAGAACGGCTTGCCAATCATGGTTTCATTCGGATGGGATAGCCGAATTAAATCGTGGTTCAAAATGACAACGAAATCCACATTAACGTTGTGCATGACTCCAAGCGAGTAGTCTTGGATCTGCTTCACAGGAACTCCCTGCTCAACATTACGAATAACATCGTTGTCACTAGCGACCACCTTGGCAATACCCGAAAGTTTTTCCTTCGTATTATCAAAATGTTGGTTAATTACGAAATTACGAATGAGAAGCAAGGATATAATTAAGGAAATAATAATAGCTAAAACAACCAAAATAATAATCATGAATTGTAGCGAAACCTTGAATTGTCGTCTCGGCTTCGACTTACCTATTAACCGCAATCCCATCACCCAGCTTCTTTGTCAAGCTCTCCATTAGGAAAAAGAGCCTATCTCTTCCCCTATAATCCCTTGTTATTCGACACCGTTTGACAATTCCCTTCTTATTTCGCAAGCTCTATGCATTCCAGCGACAACAACGTAAACTTTATCTGAATTAAGACAATATGCTGAATAAGGAAGTATCAACTCTCCATAATAAGGACGTATACCTAACGAAATGGAGGATATAGGATGATCGAAAATCTCGAAAGTAACTACAACTGCGCCAATGCAGGGCAGGATCTTCATCAACTCAAACAGGAACTCGCCGCGCTTCAGGAACAAGGTGCGAACGACCAGGCATCCGAGGATGCCATCCATCGGCTGGAAAATCAAATTTCGTTCATCTTGAACAAGTGCGATATTAACCACTAGTTGAAGCTTGGCTATTTCAGTAAATAAATAAAACCGGCTTGTCTTTTAAAGACAAGCCGGTTCTATATGAATTAGTGTATGCTAAAAGGTTTCAAATTCACAAAATTCCCCGTATCTCATCCAATGACTGCACCTTTTCACGCTGCATCCATTGTTCAAGTCCATGTACCAGTTCAGCCCCTGCATGTAAATGGACAAAGTTGTACGTTCCCACCTGAATGGCAGCGGCCCCTGCCATGGTGAATTCAATAATATCCTCTACCGAGCTAATCCCGCCCATCCCGATCACCGGAATCGACACCGCCTGTGCCACCTGATGAACCATGCGCAAGGCAATTGGCTTAATTGCCGGGCCGGAAAGACCAGCATACGTGTTGGCGAAGACACTGCGACGCCGGCGTATATCTATTTTCATCGCAGAAAATGTATTGATCAGCGAAACTCCGTCTGCGCCTTCTTCCTCGCACATAACCGCCATCTGCGTGATGTTCTCTGCGTTTGGAGACAGCTTGACGACCAACGGAAGCGCCGTCACATTGCGCACCTGACGCACAACCTCCCGCGCTACCTCCGTCTGGATACCAAATTGCATTCCACCCTGCTTCACGTTGGGACATGAAATGTTCAATTCCAGCATATCGACGCCTCTTCGATTCATCGTGCGTCGTTTTTGCGCGTTTTCCGTAATCATCGCTACGGCCTGAACATATTCCTCCAGATTGGAGCCGCCTACGTTGGCAATAATAGCCGTGTTCCAGTGAGTCATGTCATCCAGTTCATCCTTCAAAAAGGCGGCAACCCCCGGATTCTCCAGCCCTACACTATTGAGCATGCCGGATGCTGTCTCATGTATTCGTGATCCCGTATTACCAGCCTTCGGATGCAGGGTTAGTCCCTTGCCGACGATACCGCCCAATAATTCAGGAGAATAAAATTCCGCATACTCACGTCCGAATCCAAACGTACCGGAAGCCATGATGATCGGGTTCTTGAACGGTACACCCGCAATATTACACGCCATGGAGATCATCGAACTCCACCTCCTCCACCGGGAATACAGGCCCTTCTTTACATACCCTCCGATTGCCTCCACGGGTACGCATCGTACAGCCCAAACATGCGCCAATACCACAGGCCATGTGTCTTTCAGTTGAAATATATAAACGGGACGACGTATCCACCGTTTTCATGGCGAGTGCTTGCAACATCGGAGTTGGCCCGCAGGAGAACATATTTGCATAAAGCGTCGGATCGACCTGTTCGACGATGCTTCCCCCTACCTTGACCTGTACAGATGCCGCCACAGCTTCGAACGCTTCAACCCCGAAGGCTTGCTGTGCAAACCCCAGGTAAACATGCGCATGCGGGTAGTACTTTGCAGCCAACAGCAACGGAGCTGTACCCATGCCACCGCCGATTAAAGCCAAACTACCCTCTACCTGCGGAAAACCGTTTCCGAAAGGTCCTTCTAACTGAATCTCCTGACCAGGCTGTAATTGGGAAAACAAATTTGTCCCCTCTCCAACAACCCGATACAAAAAGGAAATACTCTCTTCCCCGATATCATAAATGCTGATGGGTCTGGGCAGCAGTGGATAACCTGTCCCGCTGCGCAGCATGTAAAACTGCCCCATGTTCCCTTTAAACTTTCCCTCTATTTTCATCACATAAATGCCCGGAACGAGCGCCACATTCGAAATTACGTTAGCCATATAACCCCTCCACTAACCACTCACTATAACGTAAAAGCAGCAACTATTACGTGACTATTTTCACATTTTAGGGCAACGTTTCGCCCTACGACTCGTGATATAAAAAAGCGTACTCCTGTTAGAGAGTACGCTTGTGTATTTAACTAATGGCTTCGCGCTCCGCATTGCGGCTACCCTTGGCATCCTTGCGAATTTGCTTGCTACGTAGCTGTCCGCAGGCTGCGTCAATATCGACTCCATGCTCCAGCCGAACACTACAGCTAATGCCTTGTTTTTTCAGCACATCATAGAAGCCCGTAATCGACTCCGACTCACTCCGCTGGTATTGGCTATGCTCATCCACCGGATTGTACGGAATCAGGTTTACATTGGCCAGATTACGACGATGGCCCACCAGCTCAGCCAGTTCGAGTGCATGCTCCTTACCGTCATTAACACCCTTCAGCAAGATGTACTCCAGCGTAATCCGACGATTTGTTTTGTCCAAATAATAATCAATCGCCTGCATGAGTTTCTCAATCGGAATCGCACGGTTGATCTTCATAATGCGAGTACGAATCTCATTATTCGGAGCATGGAGGGAGATCGCCAGATTGACATGCAGGTCGGAATCTGCAAATTCAATGATTTTATCGGCAAGTCCACTTGTGGAAACGGTAATATGCCGCGGCCCAATCGCCAGCCCTTTGTGATCCTTAATGACCCGAATGAAATCGGACAAGTTTACGAAGTTATCAAACGGTTCGCCAATTCCCATCACAACAACATGACTGACTTGGTCGCCCGGACGTTCCTGATCCAGATACAGCTGGACCTTCATAATTTGCTCTACAATTTCACCGCTGGACAGATCACGGCTCTTCTTCAACAATCCGCTCGCACAGAAGCTGCACCCAATGTTACATCCTACCTGCGTAGTCACACATACGGATAAGCCAAACTTATGCCGCATCAATACCGTCTCAATCAAATTACCATCCTGAAGCCGGAACAAGAACTTGACCGTCCCGTCTGCTGACTGTTGCTTCACGTGTTCTTCAAGTGTTTCAATGGAAAAGTGCTCTGCCAACAGGCGAGTACAATCCTCATGAACCTCTGCCATCGCTGCAAAATCAGTAACCCGCTTCCGGTACAATGCGTCCCATACCTGCAATGCCCGGGATTTCTTATGTCCATGCTCGATGAGCCATGCTGTCAATTGATCTAGCGTTAATCCATAAATGGATTCTTTTTTCATGTTCGATCCTCTTTTCAAAACATTCAAATTCGTCTTCCTCTATATAAAACTAAGCACGCACCATTCGTCTCAACCATCATTGCATCATAGCATGTTTAAGCTATCTGCGCTATTTAAGCGCCTCTTTCATTGTCCCAAATTTTAATTATGAACACAAGGGGGCAGGCACATTGTTTCTCCAAAATTTTAGCGTGAAATTATGTCTTGAAACCAAGTACAAGCCACATTAAACTATGCGACAGAACCTGTTCAACAAGAGCACGCAAAGACAGGATTACAGATACTCCTAATGATATGATCACAACTAAGGAAGGTGATGCGGTTGGAATGGTTGCTTCGGATCAAGAACGCACTCGATCTGATGGAAGAGAGAATGCAGCAGTCACTCGATATCGAGGAAATTGCAAAGGCAGCCTACTCGTCTCCTTTCCATTTTCAGCGCATGTTTCATATGCTAACCGGCGTCACGGTTGCAGAATATGTGCGCAAACGTCGATTGACCTTGGCTGCTCAGGAATTGAGTCTTTCTTCCGCCAAGGTGCTGGATGTAGCGTTCAAATACGGATATGATTCCCCCGAATCTTTTTCTAAAGCGTTCCGGAAGGTACACGGTATTTCTCCCTCTGAGGCCAGAAGCCCTGGGGTAAACCTGAAAGCCTTTCCACGCATCACCTTCCATCTATCGTTGAAGGGAGATCAGGAAATGGATTACAAAATTGTAGAGAAAACGGCCTTTACGGTCATTGGCAAGTCCATTCAAGTCACCACTAAGAACGGCGATAATCTTCGAGAAATCCCAAAATTCTGGAACGAACTGAATGCGGATGGTACATCGGATCGGATTCATGCCTTGGGGACAGGCGACGATATACTCGGTATATGCTTGGACATGAAACATGGGGAGGAGACGTTAAGTTACTTAATCGCCGCAGAAGGCAGCGAAGACGTAGCGACCGCGAATGGGCTGGAATCCAGAACCATTCCGGCTTCAACCTGGGCAGTGTTTACATCCATCGGCCCTATGCCTCACTCGATCCAAAAGGTATGGCAAAGAATTTTTCAGGAATGGTTCCCTGCCAGTAATTATGAGCATTCAGGCGGCCCGGAACTAGAAGTGTATACTATGGGAGATTCACATGCTGAAGACTACCGAAGTGAAGTTTGGATTCCGATTAAGAAAAAGTAAACAAACCGAACCGACTGCCGATTGCAGTCGGTTTTATACCGTACTGCATTTACATCATAAGATGACAGAAAACACAATTCCCTGCATACTCGCTACTCTAGCTCAATGCACCGAGGACCATTCCCCAAGCTCCTCCTTCAACACAGAATATAGCCTTGAGCTTGCCAGCCTTAGCGGATAGTCTGTTGCTTTGCAAAGAAGGCCGAAGGTCATATCGATCAGGCTGCCGCTTAATTCCCTCACCGCTACTCCTGCCGGGATAGGACTGACCAGAATTTGTGGCACAAGGGCAATACCCAAATCGCTTTCCACATAAAATTTCAGAGCCGTCATGCTGCCAATTTCCATCGTGTCTAGCGTGGTTATTCCATATTCCTTCATGACCATTTCAAGTTTGCGACGATATGGACAGCTGGCCGATGTAATAAGCAACCGATGCCCCTGTAAATCCTCTGGCCCAATGTTTTCTTTTTCCGCAAGCGGGTGATTTTCAGGCATTAAAACTACAAAATTCTCCTTAAATAAAGGTTCAAAATATAGCTCTGTTCCCACATCCGGTGTGGAACACAGCGCTAAGTCAATATCTCCCTTGAGAATACGCTCGCTTAAGGTAGGGGTATTCCCAAACTCAACAGAAACCCGAATATTCGGATAATGGGTTAAGAAGCGTTTTAAAATTTCTGGTAGTCGATAACTGGCAGTCGGTTCGGTCACTCCTATACGAATGTTACCTGTAGTCCCTCTTTGCAGATTGTCCATATTTTCATACAATTGCTCCATATCCTTTACAATATGTAGACTTTGCTCGTAAAACATCCTACCCGCTTCAGTTAACTTTATTTTCTTGCCCCGTTCGATCAGTTGAATTCCCATATCGGACTCCAGCTTCTGTATTTGCATCGTCACGGTAGATTGTGCATAATTCAACTCTTCCGCTGCACGCATAAAACTTCCGTAATTCACAATCATTTGAAATGTTTTGAGCGTTTTAATGTCCATTCTCAGTCTCCTATATGCACAATTAATTCAATTTTATTGAATCATAAATTCAGTTAATTCAATTATACGGAACACAATACATCCTCTACAATGATACATATCAGATCATATTATTTTCAGACGCAAAATGAACTGGTTGGAGAAGGAGCGAATATCTATGGATTTACATCAAAAAGTAGCACTGGTTACAGGTGGAGGTACAGGAATTGGGAGAGCCGCATGTATGGCCTTGGCAGATCGAAAAGCTACGGTAGTCGTAAACTATTCCCGCTCTAAAAACGATGCTGTGGAAACCGTACGTATGATCCTTGAAAAGGGCGGACGTGCTATCGCATTACAGGCAGATGTTTCCCGAGATCAGGAAGTTCGAACTATGGTTGACCAGATTGTCCAGCAATTCGGTACGATTGATATACTCGTGAATAACGCTAGCATTACACATCACATTCCTATGGATGATCTGGAGTCAGCCACGGAAGAGGTATGGGATGATCTATTTGATGTAAATGTAAAAGGCATGTTTTACTGTGCCAGAGCCGTAGCTCCTTTTATGAAGCGTAGTAAACAAGGGGCTATCGTCAATCTGGGAAGTATAGCAGGGCAAACAGGGCTAGGTTCCTCTCTTCCCTATGCGGTATCCAAAGCGGCCGTCCACGGGCTGACCAAATCTTTAGCACGAGCACTAGCACCGGATATTCGCGTCAATTGCATCGTGCCGGGAGCCGTAGCGACAAGATGGTGGGCAGGCAGGGAAGAACAAATGAAGCAACTGTTTCCTCATTTGCTCCTACAGCGCATTTCCACGCCCGAAGATATTGCCAGCATGATCTGCTCTGCTTTGGAACAGGAAGCCATGACAGGCCAGATTATTACGGTGGACAGCGGACAAACACTTTAAAGATACTGAGACTTCTGCGTAAAAAAACAAGCCGCCTTCTCAGACAGAAGGCGGCTTTTGAGCTATCGTATACCGTCGTTGACTACGTTTTAGCTTAAAGATACCGCAATTCGTGTACCTTTCACGAATTTAGCAAATAAGTACCGAACAAGCGGCCCTACAATTAAGAGCTGCAGAGGGAAAGCAAAAATAAAATTCTTAAAAACTAAAGACAAGTAATTTTTAAATAATGAGTCTCCCGAAAGACCATTAAAAAAGTAAGCTGTCCCCAATCCATAAAGTGACATACAAAGAACCATTCCAATGACCATACAGCATGAAAGGGACAGAATCACAAATACCTTTTTAGATTTGTCGTATGGTAATGAGAAGGCTATCTTCTTTGCTAGTGGACCGACAATAAATAATTCCAATACGAAAGCAATGATAAAACATAAAATAAATTGAAGAAACATTACTTTTAGAGATATTATGCCAATCAAGTCATTTGTATATAGATTATAAAATGTCATGAATACGACCATCCCCAAGCACATCATTAAACCAAAATAAAAATCTTCTTTCTTCGTTGTTGGCAATTCCATCATCCCTTCTGTGTACCTTGGTAATTATATAAATAGTCGAAACCTCCACATAAGTGAACTTTCTGTGAACTTTATAGTAAGCGCTTCCCTTTATATATATAAGAAATAGGCATCGTTCAGCTCAACGATACCTCGGAATGTTGCAGTCATATCCCTCAATGATCTGCTTCTAAATCTAAGCCAAATCTCTTCAGCTCAATAAAAACACTTTCCAGTCGCTTCCCTTTTTCCGTTAACGAATATTCAACTCGCGGTGGAACCTCGGCATATACCTTTCTTTCTAACAAGCCGTTATCTTCAAGTTCCTTCAGGCGTAGAGAAAGCGTTTTGGGACTAATCCCCTTCATGGATTTCTGAAGTTGGCTGAATCTCAGTGTTCCTTCGATAAGCAGATCACGGATGATTAGAAAAGTCCATTTCGTTCCGATCAAATCAAGTGTTTGGGCAATAGGACACGGCTTGCCTGGTATTCCTTTGGTCAATTCAATAGGTTCTTGGGCGTGCATGGGAACTCCTCCAAAAATCATCTGTTAAACCCAATGGTATCACAATAGTTCCTTTTAGGAAACTATATGAATTAAATATCACTACTTCCCTAAATAAACTTATTACATATACAATATCGCTGTAGCAAGTCATGTTTTCTCTAATACGAGGAGGTAATCCATTTGCAAAACAAAAAGATTGTCATTATTGGTGGAAGCTCAGGTATCGGTCTAGAAACAGCTAAGCAAGTCATTTCGCTTGGAGCGGAAGTGGTAATCGCCAGCCGCTCAGAGGATAAATTGCACAAGGCCAAAGAAATGCTGGGCCCTCGTGCTGCAATATATGTGCTGGACACGTCAGATGAGCAGCAGGTAAAATCTTTCTTCGAAAAAGTCGGTCCCTATGATCATCTTATCGTTAGCGCCGCAGAAACATCAGGCGGGTCATTCCTTCAGTTGGAGACGGATCAAGCCCGCAAGCTATTCGAAAACAAATTTTGGGGTCAATATTATGCAGCTAAATACGGGGCTTCCCAACTCTCAAACAAAGGTTCCATTACTTTATTTTCAGGAGTGGTGGCATACAAGCCGATGATTGGCTCCTCTGCGCTCGGTGCTGTGAATGCAGCGGTTTCGAATCTTGGTCAAACCTTGGCGTTAGAACTTGCTCCCATCCGCGTGAATGTCGTCTCACCCGGCATTATTGATACACCTTCCCGCAGCAAAATGCCTGAAAATACGCGTAATCAATTCTATGATACGGTCGCGCATAAGCTTCCTGTGAAGCGAGTTGGACTTGCGGGGGATGTTGCACGAGGTGTACTTTATTTGATTCAAAATCAGTTTGTGACCGGAACCGTCCTTCATGTGGATGGCGGACACATTTTAACATAAAAGCTTCGTCTTAAATCCGTCAGTCATTTAACAAAAAAAACGGAGAACGCTCCCGCATCTTTGCTTGGGCGTTCTCCTCCTTTTCTTATCAATGAATGATTTCAAAAACTTTATCCTAGTGATGAATACGACGTTTGTTTCTCAAAATGTTGCGAATCATCTTGTGATTGGGGAGCTGCCTGAACAACATATGTCCGGGATGCGGATTGGCCTCGATAATCCAGATTTGACCGCTCTTTTCAATAGCAAGATCGATACCCAGCTCGCGAACCGGATGATTTTTATTTATCGTGTCGGCAATGATTCTAGAAAGCTCGATGATCTGGTCCAGAATCTCTTTCATTTTTATTCTGTCATTTTTAAAGACCCTTAAAAGCACTTTGGACAACGGCGCCGCATGTCCTCCCTTCCGATAGTTGGTAACGACTTTTCGAGGTGCAGCGACACGACCGGTTATTCCTGAAATGACCCATTCCGATTCCGGCTTCTGCATGTACACTCTGGCATCAAAAATGGAACCTTTGTACTTGGCTAGCTTAAGTCCTTGCTGTACCAAATAACGACGATGAGGTCTCCGATAGGTTCTAACTGCTCTTCTTACGGCGTGGGATCTAACGACTCTGCGACTGGAGCCACAACGAACCTCATATTTCCTCCCCAGCTTTTTCGCACGTATGATGCCAGTTCCTCCACTCCCATAATTAGGCTTGATAAAGACTGTGCGATAGGTATCCAGCATCCGTAAAGTCCTTGCATTACTGATCCAGCGGGTTTCGGGCAAGTGAGAACGTAAAATGGGATGTTGTTGCATTTCCTTGTATTGAATCATCTTTCCAATGGGCACGAATATCCCTCGATTCTGTTGGGTTTTTGCACACATTACATGAATATGCATCTATATTCTATCTTGGTAACGGCGAATGCCACAGTTTGCTATGAAAGAGGCAAATCTTCTACTTTCTTTAAGGCGAGTCTTCTTTGATTTCAAGAGAGAGATGGACAATGTGTTCTGCAAGACGAAGTTATTGTAAATACCTATAAAGTTGATCCTAATAATATATTAGACCAATAATAATTCTGGATATATGATGTATTAAATAATAACGTGAGGAGGAACGTTAACATGTCTATTTATGATTTTCAAGCAACCTCAATTAACGGGAAACCGATTGAATTCTCAGACTACAGAGGAAAGGTTCTCCTCATTGTAAACACAGCCAGCAAGTGTAGCTTCTCCAGTCAATTCGCGGATCTGCAGAGGCTCTACGATAGACGGAGGGAGCAAGGCTTTGAAATCCTCGCGTTTCCTTGTAACCAATTCAATGAAAAAGAGCCAGGTAGCAATTCGGAGGTTCAGGGATTCTGTCAAATTAACCATGGAGTAACCTTCCCGCTCTTTGAGAAGACAGATGTAAGAGGCTCATCTCCTCATCCTTTATTTCAATATCTGACCCATCAGGCACCGTTTCAAGGCTTCGATACCCAAACCAAAGACGGTCAATGGATGGAGGATTTCCTGCGGGATAAGTATCCAGAAATATACGCTGGCGACGGTATCAAGTGGAATTTTTCTAAATTCTTGGTCGATCGCGATGGCCAGGTAAAAGGGAGATTTGAAGTAACAACGGAGCCCTCTGCCATTGATCCTGTCATCGAATCGCTATTGTAGTTTTTCTGTTCATTTCTTTGGATTCTTTAAAAAAAGAGTATCAAATGACAAAAATGAATATTTGTCATTTGATACTCTTTGTGTTATCCTGACTTCAAGGAGGTGACTCACACGGCACTTGACCGTGTCCCTATGGAAAAATCCTCAGATGTGCTAACCAAGGAACAGATTCTCATTGCTACTGAAGACACACTTAGGCGTTTTGGTGTAGCCAAAACCTCCGTAACCGATGTTGCCAAAGTATTGGGAGTAAGTCATGGCACCATTTACCGACACTTTAAAAGTAAGGCCGAGCTTCTTGAAGGCGTGACCGAGAAATGGCTGAATGAAAAGATTATTGGCCCGTTAACGGAGGTCTGTCAGAATTCATCTATACTGGGAACGCCACATTTAAAACGATATATACAGACCTTGGTTGAACTCAAACAGTATTATGCCCGCGACGACGAGGAAATGTTCGAGATGTATACGAGGGTCACCGAGCAAGCCGCTGATTTAATCGACCAGCATATCGCCCACATTGTGGATCATATCGCTGATATCATTGCACGCGGGGACATCATATCAGATCAGCCAGCCCAACTGGCGCGTACCCTTTTCTATGCCACAGCCCGTTTTCATCATCCCGCTCATGCTTACGAATGGAAGAGCCCTGTGATTAATCAGGAGTTTTCGGATGTGTGGACGCTTTTAGAAAAAGGAATCACTTAAAATAGATATGGAAAGCAGGGCTGAACACATATGAAGCATTTGGACGGAAAAACAGCAATTATCACCGGGTCCTCCAGAGGGATTGGACGTGCCATTGCCGAGCAACTGGCTGATCTAGGCGCTAATGTAGTCATCAATTATGCCAGCAGTCCGGACAAAGCCCAAGAAGTCGTCGAGAGCATTATCCAAAAAGGCGGCAAAGCCATAGCACTTCACGCTGATCTGGGAAAAATGAGTGATATTGAAGCATTATTTACAAATACGATTGCTGAATTTGGTAAAGTGGATATTCTGGTTAACAACGCTGGGCTGATGATCACCCAACCTCTGGCTGAGGTAACCGAAGCTGATTTTGACAAACAATTCGCACTGAATGTAAAGGGCACTTTCTTTGCCTGTCAGCAAGCCATGAAATATATGGAGGACTACGGAAGAATTGTGAACCTGTCCACATCCGTAATCGGACAAATGTTCCCGGCATATAGCGTATACGCAGGTACCAAGGGCGCAGTGGAGCAATTTACACGTCAGCTAGCCAAGGAGTTCGGAAGCAAGCAAATTACGATCAACGCCGTGGCCCCCGGTCCTGTGAACACCGAGCTTTTCCAAGCAGGAAAAACCGAGCAGCAAATCGAAGGCATGAAAAAAATGAATGCTATGGGTCGGCTCGGCGAACCGGAAGATATCGCTGATGTGATTGAGTTCCTGGTCAGCGCCAAATCACAGTGGGTTACCGGGCAGACGATCCGCGTCAATGGCGGGTTCATCTAAAAGCTGGAATACATGGAATGGAGGCTGTTTACGTTCATGATATTACACAAAGGCGAGACCTTATTTCGACAAGGAGAATCCGGTCCTTTATATCACTTAAAGAGCGGCTTGTTAAAAATTGTCCGAGTCCATGAAGACGGCTCGCAAATTTTAGTTAATGTGATTGTGCCCGATGAAATCATCCCGCACCACTCCCTGATCAGCCCCAATCCTTATTATGGTACAGCGGTGGCGTTGGTAACCTCTGAGATTGGGGTTTTGTCGCAAAAAGAATGGTATCTAAAGCTGGAGCAAGACCCAGCTCAATGTCGGGAGATCGCTTTGCAGCTACAGGACAAATTGCGCATGATGCAGCAACGAATTGACCAGCTCACCGAGGTGTCACCTGCTGAGAAGCTTCGGAAGCTTCAACGCTGGTTCCACTCCTACATCGCACCCGCCACGTTAACGGACGTGCTGACGCAGGAGGAAATCGGCCAGTTTATAGGGCTGCGTCGGGAGACGATTAATCGGCTATTGCGTGCTTCAAGCGCTCCTTCTGCAAAAGATGATGACGATAATGCATCTCGATGAGCGAAAACCATTCTCCAGCATTCAGCGCGCCGAAACTGGGATGAGAGACGGTAGACGGCCCTGTTGATTTCCCAACGGTTGGCTCAATCTCTCTCATCTTGCGGATCACGACGTTTAATCCCTCCACAATCTCTTCTTTGCTAGTGGGTTGTTGGGGAGTGTACTGCGGGGATGGTGGAACTTGGATGCGCATTGGTGGAAAGCTCCCCAGATTAAAAATGGCCGTGCCTGCCTCCGTTTTAACTCCGGTCTCCCCATTAGGCTGTAGACAAAGATCAATGTTCTTAAGATGCATATACAGTGCAGAGTTCACCAAATGAAGATACATTTGTCCAAGCGACCATTGACCCTCCTGAGTTGTGTACTGCAATTGCTCCAAGCTAAAGCTGTCCAATTCAAGAAGATAGTGTTGTGCCGTTTCTTCGAAACGCTGTAATGTTTCAGTTGTATTCATATATTAATAATTGCCCCTCTCTATCAAAGTAGCTTTACTATACAAAAATGCTACTGACAGCATTATGTCAGTAGCATTTCAACATTTTTTCCACTTCTGTACGTATCCGCTCCCGGAGCGACTCAGGCTCCAGCACAACCATATCCGCGCCCCATCCAAGTACCCATTGCAGTAATTCCTCCGGCTGTCTGACGCGGAAGAGTATATGCAGTCCATCTGCACGCTCCTCTATGGCCTCCATATAAAAGTTGTTCGCTTCCTTCACCTTATCTGCTATATCCGAACGTGCTAGTATGCGAACAGTTACATGACGGTCATCGGTTTGCTTGTAATCCTGCAAATGAAAATCGACAGGCAACTGGAACCTGTCCTCCAGCACGATAAGCTCGTCCATACGTGACAGACGGAAATGACGAAGCTGCTGCCTCAATTCACATTGCCCAATTAACACCCAAGAACCACGGAGCAGGACAAGACCATAAGGAGCGACCACACGCACACTTTGACGATTCCCGTCAGCCTCTGGCATTCTTTTGGAGTAGCCAAACTGTACTTTACGTTTTTCCAATACAGCGAGACGCAGCGTTTCCAAATAGGTTTTCTCTCTATGGTTTGCTCCTTCACCCACTGCGAGCAGTCTGATGGTCTTACGCACCCGGGAGACTTCCCTGCGGACGCTCTCCGGTAAAATGGCTTCAATCTTTCTGCGGGAAGCTTGCGCCTTGATACCGTAGTCTGTATCAAATTTTTGTTCGACAAAATCCGTTCCGATTAGCAACGCCACAGCCTCTTCTGCGGTAAAGCACAAGGGGGGCAGGAAGTACCCCTCCATCAAGGAATATCCAATGCCCGGTGCTCCTACAATCGGTACGCCCGATTCACTTAGAGCCTGAACATCCCGATAGATGGTCCTCACACTCGTTTCGAATATGGCTGCCAAATCCTCGGCTCGTACAATATCCTTACGCTGCAACTCTAGCAAGATCGCTAGCATACGATCTGTTTTATTCATGCCACGGCCCCTCTCTGGAAGGATCAAAAATGCAGAAATACAAAAAAGCAATAAGGACAGTACAGTCACTGCGACTTATTGCTCTTTTTTCATATGGAAGTTACTCCATTACTTAAAAAATACTTTTTCGACGTTATATTTAGCCTTTTGTGAATTGATGATGTAGGTTTCATAAATTTCTCGCTCTACTGCATCTTCCACAATACAAACCTCAATAATCGCTACTTCGTTCCGCTTGTCCTTGATCGGCGATACGGTATCTTCAAAATGTTTTTTGATTCTTTGTCTCAGCTTTCTTGCTTTACCAACAAACAGCAATTCCCCCTGTGTGTTGTAGAACATAAAGATACCAGCCTTATCTCTAGGGATCAGGTGAAAGTCGGTAAATCCGTAAATATGGCTGAGCTCAGGGTTAACCTGTTTGGTAATCGTGATATCCGGAGTTGGAATTGTTATATTAATCACTATGTCACTTCCTCATTCTATATAGGTGTAAATATTATCACAAATCCTGCGGTAACACCATTTAATAATCCTTGCCCCATCGCAAGACAGATCGGTGAAATTTTATAATTTACCTACTATGCGAGTACGTCGGTTTCCGTTACAATATGTCAGTGTGATTCTGGCATCGGCAGATTGACGCGTACTTGAACATTATTGGAGGCTTCTATTTTTTTATGCAAAATGAATCTCATTCTAACGTAAAAATCATAACGGCCGATCCGAGTGCGATCGGCCTGTTTGGCTTGGCTATTGTAACGCTTGTGGCTTCATCCCAAAAGCTTGGCCTCACCGAAGGCTTAAGCTTCATCATCCCTTGGGCTATATTTCTCGGTGCTTTTGCACAGCTGTTTGCCTCCATTCAGGATGCAAAACATAACAACACCTTCGGCATGACGGCATTTGGTGCTTACGCCTTCTTCTGGTTAGCCGTAGCCAGTAGCTGGATGATTAAAATGGGCGTATTCGGCTCAGAGCTGGCATCTGCTGTAGATGGCAAACAGCTCGGCTTTGCCTTTGCGGGCTATCTCATCTTTACGCTTTTCATGACCATTGGAGCGATGGAGACGCATAAGGTTTTATTCTTTATTTTTGTGTTGATTGATTTTCTGTTCCTCGGTCTTAGCTTCGATGCATTTGGCGTTGCCCCAGAGGTGTTCCATACCATCGCCGCTTATGCTGAAATGGGCATTGGTCTGCTCTCACTGTATGGTACAGGAGCTGCCGTTCTGAATGCTCATTTTGGCCGTACATTCCTGCCCGTCGGACGTCCTTTCGGCATTTTCAAGCCACGTCCTTAGCTGTATATGTAAACCCACAAAGCCGCCTTTCGCGCCGATCCGCGTTAAGGACGGCTTTGGGGATATAAGGATGGAATTGGTATAATAACAAAGTGAAAGGAGATGATATCGTGAGAAAACGGCTGAACAATGGAGTTAATTGCACGCCGACTAAAGGCTGTCCGGTGGAAGTAACCTTAAGCATTATCGGCGGAAAGTGGAAAGGAATCATTCTGTACGAATTGCTGGGTGGAACTAAGCGGTTTCAAGAACTGCGGCGGGCACTTCCCATGGCCACTCAAAAAATGCTGACCCTCCAACTGAGAGAGTTAGAAGCAGACGGTCTCATTCACCGCGAAGTTCATCACCTTGTTCCGCCTAAAGTGGAATACTCGCTAACCCCGCTCGGAGCTTCGCTTGAGTCAATACTCACCCAAATGAAGGCTTGGGGAGAACGATTTCAGGCCGAACATCATATCTCCGACTTTTCAAACCTGAAATAACGAACCGGTGTAATAAATGAAACTGAGGATAAAAAAAGTGCCTAATTTACAATCTCCGCGTGTCGGATTAAGCTAAAGATGCTCGCCGGCGAAATCCTGGGACGTATGATCACCGTCCGACATACAGAGGAGAATGGATATGAGCGCATATGTTATCGTAGATATAAAAGTAGAGGAAGAAGCTGTTTTCAAACAATACGCAGAGCTAGCAGATGCGCTACTGCAGAAAGTGCCGGGATTCCGCAACCTTACCCTAGATCCACAGCCCGAGACACTGGAAGGCACATGGAAGCCTTCAATAGTCGTAGTTCACGAATTCCCGACTTACGAGGCTGCCAAGCAGTTCTATTATTCCGATGACTACGCCCCCTTAATTAAGCTGCGCCAATCAGGAACTCAAGCTAATGTTATTCTGGTTAACGGAAGAGCATAACTCCTGTTCTGCTACTTTTCATATACTAGGACAATTCGCACTCGAATTAGGTAACTAGCTTATTTAATTTCATAGTCATTCAATAAAACAAACTGCTACGTCCTTAATAGGACGTAGCAGTTTTTCCAGTACAACGTAAAAAATGTAACCGTACACCTTCGCCAGCATCTTGTTCTCCCCCGGATGAAGGTAACACCGCTCCATAAAATTATAGAGTGTCCCCTGGGACAGGCTTCAACGTCTTCTCCGCCATTCTGTCGAGTGTCCAGACTAGTCCCCCCACGGCAAGAGTGGCGATGACCGCCATAATTGCAGTTCCGCCGACATGCAGCAGCAGCACGGGAACCCACAGCAGTCCAAGTATACGATGGATGGTTCGCATCCACTTGTTGCGTACTTTATTAATATAGAAGCCGTACCCGGAGATAGCCAGTATAATAGCAAAGGCTGCTAGACCGGAGTAGGTTTTGTGATCTTGAAATTTGGTAATCAGGAAATAGACACCATGAACGGCAATAAGAATCAAGGTCGCCCAACCCAGCAGTTTATGCAAGGAGTGAAACAACTTTCCGGCCTTTCGAACCAGCATTGACGGCGATCTCAGTTTCTTCTTAAACCAGAACCAACAGAAAGAGGCCGCCCCAAGAAAAACGGAGATCGTACCCAAGGTATTAAATATTCCCCCGTTTCCCCCACCACCTTTTCCGCCGGGACGTCCGCCCATGTGTCCTGGTACATTGCCGCCTCCCGGAGGTCGCATGCCAGGCTTGCCGCCGGAAACCGAGGACATGTAGTAATAGTAGATTATGAGTAGAGCTGCTACCGTAACTGCGATGATAGCCGGAATCCAAACCTTCCTTCTCATTTTTGTTTTCATTAGTTATGCATCCTCCCCGGGAAAATTGCCTTGATTGTACCCGGTCAAGCTGAAAACAAGATGAAAGCTGGCTGAAAGTATCCCTTTTTAGGGTATATAAAATCATACAATGATAACAATGTATACAATAATTGTAATAAAAGGGGTGCTTGTGAAAATGAAACAAGACGAATCTCGTACCACATTTCCGCAATTTCCCGAATCATATTGGTTAGCTTCAACTGACATCCCCAACTTTCCCAAACTTAGTGAAGATATTCAGGTGGATGTTGCCATTGTAGGTGCGGGGATTACTGGTATTACCACTGCTTATTTACTTTCTAAAAAAGGACTAAACGTCGCAGTCGTCGACGCAGGGCGGATACTTCATGGAACAACGGGCCATACGACCGCCAAAATTACCGCACAACATGATTTGATCTACAGCGAGTTTCTTTCACATTTTGGCAAGGAAAAAACCCGGCTCTATTATGAAGCTAACCGCGATGCTCTTGAATTTATCAGACAAACGGTAGAAGAGTACCATATCGATTGTCAATTTACAGAAGAAGATGCCTACGTTTATACATGTGCGGATACGCATGTGGAAAAAATCAACGACGAATATAAAGCTTACAAGGAACTTGGCATCCCGGGAAGTTATGTCGAACAAACGCCTCTGCCCTTTTCAACTAAAGCAGCTATTATGATGGAAAACCAAGCTCAGTTTAATCCGATTCCTTTCTTAAGGTATCTAGCCAATCAAGTCATCCGGCAAGGCGGGAAGATTTATGAGCAGACCACCGTTGTGGGTGTGGATAAGGGAACCCCCTCCATTATTAATACAAGCGACGGGCACAAAATCACCTGCAACTATGTCGTATCCTCCTCGCATTTTCCGTTCAATGATCCAAACAGTCTTTATTTTGCGCGATTGCATGCCGAGCGGTCTTATGTACTAGCGGTCAAGACGGACAAAACCTATCCGGGTGGTATGTACCTAAGTGCGGAAACCCCCAAACGTTCGCTTCGCTCTGTACTAATAAACGGAGAACCGATGGTTATCGTCGGTGGGGAAGGCCACAAAACGGGACAAGGAATCTGTACTTTCCAGTACTATGAAGCTTTACAAAAGTTTGCGGAGCAAACATTTGGATTAAAGGAGATCGTTTATCGCTGGTCGGCCCAAGACTTGTATACGCTAGACAAACTCCCTTATATTGGGCAGGAACTATCTAACACTTCTAACATCCTCGTTGCTACGGGGTATAGAAAATGGGGGATGACCACAAGTGTAGCGGCGGCTTTATTAAATACGAATCTGATTACCAGAGAGGAAAGCCCGTATCAGGATCTTTTCTCCCCTTCAAGATTTCATATGGACCCTGACATTAAAACATTTGTGACTCAAAATGCGAATGTGGCTAAACATTTGATTGCTGGGAAATTGGGGATCAACTACAAAAAAGCCGAAGAACTGCAGCACGACGAAGGGGCGGTCATTCGGGTGAACGGCAAAAGAGCGGGCGCATACCGAGACCCACAAGGAGCATTACACCTAGTGGACACAACATGCACCCATATGGGTTGCGAAGTCGAGTGGAATGAAGCGGAAAGAACATGGGATTGCCCTTGTCATGGCTCACGCTTTTCATATCAAGGCGAAGTCATTGAAGGTCCGGCCAAAAAATCGCTTGGCAAGGTTGAAGGGGAATAGCACCAACCTTTGTATGCTTAAGGAGACTCAAGAGCACAGGCCTTACTGGAATCGCTCGCTGTTCTTCCAAAAGGGTCGCCCTCGTTTGGTAACCCAACCTTTTCATAGCTCTGAATAAACTTAGTTACGCTGGACAACATACCTTTGAGAATCATAAAAGAAAGGTGATCCTATGATAAGCCAACAGTCTGCATTAGCGGCGCATGAGTCCCTAGAGATCCACGAAGCGCTTAATTTTAAAACGTTATGCTTAGCCAAGTCCAAATTAATGCAGGGCTTGGTATTCGATCAAGAGCTAAGGGATTTAATGGAAAAAGATGTTCAGCAATCTATACAAGCTATTGCCGATTTGCAAGCATTGTATGTTAAAGCACCGTTTCAGGCACCTGTTCCAGAATTCCGTCCCACACCAATATTAAATTGAGGTGAATGATGTGACATTAAATCAGACCCAGTCCGCAAGAATGGATTATGTGGATCCAAAAAACTCATTAAATATGCCGGAAATGGCAGACATGACATTTGCGATGGACTTTCTGATTCGCGTCAAGGAAGGGGTTCGAAATACAGCCATAGCCTTGACGGAAACCGTCTCTCCAGATGCTAGAACTCTGTTGCGCAATCAATTGCATCAAGGCATCGCGTTTCATCAGGAAATCACTGATCTTATGGTACGAAAAAAATGGTTTCATCCCTATGATCTGCAAAAGCAGTATCAATTGGATCAACTATCAGCCAACAAGACGGTGGACATCAGCAAAATGAAACTGTTCCCAGACGATACCACCCGCAAGGGTATGTTTGATCGCACGCCGGACGAACATATGGGAGGAAACCAGGCATGAAAGCAGTGACCTACCAAGGTATCAAAAACGTTGTGGTTAAAGATGTTCCGGACCCGAGTATTCAAAAAGCCGATGATGCGATTATCAGACTGACAACAACCGCTATTTGTGGTTCAGATCTGCATCTCATTCATGGAATGATTCCGAATCTACAAGAGGATTATGTAATTGGGCATGAGCCGATGGGGGTTGTAGAAGAAGTCGGCAGCGGCGTAACCAACTTGAAAAAGGGAGACCGCGTGATCATTCCGTTTAACATAGCGTGCGGTGAATGCTTTTATTGTAAAAACCAATTGGAAAGTCAATGTGATCATTCTAATGAGCATGGAGATATGGGCGGTTTTTTCGGCTATTCAGGAACAACTGGTGGATATCCGGGTGGACAAGCTGAATATTTACGTGTGCCTTTTGCCAACTTCACTCACTTCAAAATTCCGGAGAGTTGTGAACATCCTGACGAGAAGCTTTGCCTGATTGCTGATGCCATGACTACTGCATTTTGGAGCGTCGATAATGCCGGAGTGAAGAAGGGGGATACTGTCATTGTTATTGGCTGTGGGCCGGTAGGTTTGTTAGCGCAAAAGTTCGCCTGGTTCAAAGGGGCAAAACGAGTCATTGCGGCAGACTATCTGGATTATCGTCTGCAACACGCGAAGCGCACCAATCACGTGGAGATCGTTAATGTGGAATCGCAAGAAAACGTTGGCAACTACCTGAAGGAGATGACCAAAGGAGGCGCGGACGTAGTTATTGATTGCTCCGGCATGAGCGGTAAAATGTCTCCGCTGGAATCCTTGGCTTCTGGTCTCAAACTTCACGGTGGAGCTTTAGGAGGGTTGGTCATAGCCACACAAGCTGTCCGCAAAGGCGGGACCATTCAAGTTACCGGGGTATACGGCGGACGATATAACGGTTTTCCTTTGGGAGACATTTTTCAGCGAAATGTTAATTTACGTACGGGACAAGCTCCCGTTATTCACTATATGCCCTATATGTATGAGCTGATTGATACGGGAAAGGTGGACCCAGGAGACGTTGTTACACACGTCATTCCGTTAAGCGACGCCAAACGTGGATATGAAATTTTCGATACCAGACAAGACAATTGCATCAAAGTGGTACTTAAACCTTAACTATATATTTTGAATGGAGGCAAACGTCATATGGTGTATGGCCTGCATGAAACTCTTGAAGTCCATGAACTGTCAGCGTTCAAGGCAGTATGTCTTACCAAGTCCAAAACAATGCAAGCATTAATCTCTGATCCGACTCTCAAAGCTATATTACAGCAGGATGTTGACTTATCAACCCGCCAAATACAAGAACTCGGCACCCTCTTAGATCAAGCCATTTCACAGGAGGTTAAGCCATGAATACACTGTTGGAGCATTTGACCGGACTGCATACCTTAACGGACCAAGTCATTGCAGCCGATTTTCTGAACGCGGCCAAAAGCGGTGTGAGAAATTACGCTATGGCCGTAACAGAAGCGGGAACTCCAGAAATTAAGGCGATTCTTACAAAGCAACTGGATGAAGCTATTGATACGCATGAGCAAATTTCCACGTACATGATTGAACGCGGCTGGTATCACCCTTGGAACGTAAAAGAGCAGCTTTCGATGGATCTGCAAAATATCAATACTGCATTGCAAGCTCCCGTTTTGTAAAAAGAAAAAGTACGTTCTTGCTAATCTATGAAACCCACAAAGCCGCCTTTCACGCCGATTCGCGTGAAAGACGGCTTTGGGTTTATCTCATTATCTTCATTATTCGGCTTGCCAATTTGGCATCCGCTCGGCCGGGTAACGAAGGCCTGCTGCCATTCCTTTGGGGATGATTGCGTTAATAGTCTCCATTTCTTCTGCGGACAAAACCACATCGACGGCTCCTGCATTTTCCTCTAAATACGTAACCCGCTTGGTTCCTGGAATCGGTACAATTCCCTCTTGCGCAAGCAGCCATGCCAACGCCAGTTGAGAAGGTTTGACCCCTTTTTGGGCAGCAAGGCCCTTAACATGCTGCACGAGATCCAGATTTTTCTGGAAATTCTCAGGTTGAAAACGTGGCACAGAGCGACGGAAATCATCTTCTGCAAAATCATCAAACTTCTGAATTTGCCCGCTCAAAAATCCGCGTCCAAGTGGACTGTAGGCCACAAATTCGATGCCCAGTTCCTTACACGTCGGTATAACTTCATCTTCCGCTTCCCGGCTCCATAAAGAGTATTCCGTTTGCAGGGCTGTAATCGCATGTACCTTGTGAGCGCGTCGAATGAGCCCAGGAGAAGCTTCGGACAGCCCCAAATAGCGGACTTTTCCCGCCTGAACCAGGTCACTCATCGCACCCACCGTTTCCTCAATAGGTACATTCGGATCGACACGGTGCTGGTAGTACAAATCAATCACATCTACTCCTAGTCTTTGCAGACTGCGGTCGCATGCCTCTTTTACATATTCGGGACGGCCACTTACACCCATGAATGCGCCATCTTCCCCACGCATAATAGAAAATTTAGTAGCTAACACCACTTCGTCACGGCGGCTCCGCAAAACTTGGCTAATCAGTTTTTCATTTTTCCCCACACCGTAGACATCGGCAGTATCCCAGAAGTTTATCCCTAGCTCCAGCGCACGATGAAGCGTTTTGATCGACTCCTGATCATTCAACTCACCGTAATATTCGGACATTCCCATGCAGCCCAGACCCAGTGCAGATACTTGAAGGTCGCTGTTACCCAGTTGTTTCTTTTTCAATTTGTATCACTCCTCAATTGTCAGAATAGTCATCGCATTTCCTAATCACTACGTCACATTCCGTATGTTACTACTTAAAGTTAACTTGAAGTCAAGCGTTGTCTGGTTTTGAAGGGGGGAATTATTATGTATGAACAGAAGCACTTCAGTAGCTTCTGGACGGTAGGGGAATTCATTTACAAAGCTAAGGCTTCTTCCGTAATCTTTTTGATATCAATGGATGAGGGCGTTTCTTCCTTGACCATATCGGGCAGGATATTTTCCAAAAAATAATTAACGCAGTGTAATTGAATATTCTTGATTTTCACAAGTGCATTACGGTACATGACTATAAATTCCTTTTCAGTATTTCCCCGCTGAAGCTCAGCAAATGCTTCGTACACCTGATCCATTTTGTCTGCAACTTCAAGGATTAAACCTTCTACAGAATCATCTTTACCTTCCCTTAGCTGCTTGCGAAAAATGGCTTTAAAATCCTCGGGAATATTCTCTTCAATAAAATACTCAACCATACCTTCTTCGACCTGCTGGATTAATAGCCGTAGTTCCTTAGAGGAATGCTTAACTGGCGTTTTGATGTCTCCAATAAAAATCTCCCCGTAATCGTGACTGCTCGTAATCTCGTATAGCTTTTTCCAGTCAATACTGACCCCATTTCTTTCTTCAATATCAGCCAGCGTTTTGGCATATTGCACCACTTTCCAGGAATGAGCCGATACGCTGTGTTCCTCAAATTTAAACTTACCTGGACAACGGATGATTCTTTCCAGCTCATTTAGCGACCGAAAATACGTGTGAATTCCCATCATTGCATCCATCCTTTAAAATATATGAGATAGTCAATATAAACCCACTATAAACCTCAACTATTAACAGTAGATTATCGCAATATCAAGTTGAGTCCACCATGTAGCACATACACAATTTTTGCTATACACTTTATAAAAGAGGAGTTTGCAAAATCCAATAAGCGACTGGAATCGAATTTTCCAAAAACCAAAAAAAGTAAAAAGTGGTGAAATCGTTGTTCAAAATCTTACTAATTGAAGATGATGAAACTTTGTTCCATGAAATGAAGGATCGGTTAACTCAATGGAACTATGATGTGTATGGCATCCATGACTTTAATAAAGTCATTCAGGAATTCACAACGATAAAACCTGATCTGGTCGTGATAGATATTCAATTGCCGAAATTTGATGGGTTTCATTGGTGTCGAATGATTCGATCCCACTCTAACGTCCCCATCCTTTTCTTATCGTCACGGGATCATCCTACGGATATGGTGATGTCGATGCAGCTTGGAGCGGATGATTTTATCCAAAAACCGTTTCATTTTGATGTACTCATTGCAAAATTACAGGCGACATTCCGCCGCGTATATAACTACAATACAGAGCCTGTCTCTCTGAAAACATGGTGTGGAGCGACGGTCGATTATGAAAAAAATGTAGTAGCCAATGAGGCTGGCTCCATCGAATTAACCAAGAACGAGATTTTTATTTTGAAGTTGCTAATCGAACAAAAAAATAAAATTGTCGCACGAGAGGAATTAATTAAAAGCCTCTGGGATGATGAACGTTTTGTCAGCGACAATACCCTGACCGTCAACTTGAACCGCCTGCGTAAAAAATTAGACGAGCTGGATTTGGGCCGTTTCATTGAAACGAAAGTCGGACAAGGCTACATGGCTACAGAAGAGGCACCTTCCTATGATTAAAAAATATCTTATAGAGAGGCGGAGCTGGATTCTACTGTTTGTATGCCAGCAATTTCTGATCCTGTTCATTGCTTATGTGGATGCACTAATTCCGTTAATGCCCATCCTTTATATCATCTTCTTATCCATGATGATTTTCTTGGTTTTTTTAATCATGCGTTATCCCAAGGAAACCAAATTCTATACAACACTAGAAGAATGGAGGAGCCCTCTTGAACTAACGGGTATAGGCGAACCGGAGAGTCCGTTTGAGCAAATCATTGAACAAAAAATCACTGACCAGACCGAACGGTTACAACAGATCATCTCGCAAAATCAATTGACACTTGAACATGAAAAAGATGAACTATTATCCTGGATTCATGAGGTGAAAACACCTTTGACCACCATGCATTTGATGATTGAGCGGTTGGACGATAAGCCCCTAAAAGCTCAGTTAACCTATGAATGGCTACGAATCCACTTACTGCTGGATCAGCAGCTCCATCACAAACGCATATCCTTTATTGAAAATGATCTGTATGTCGAGCAAGTGAATTTAAAATCTCTGGTTTTTAATGAAATCAAAGCATTACAGTCATGGTGCATCCAAAAAGGGATCGGTTTTGACATCCAATTGGAGCACATGGAAGTGCTGAGTGATGCCAAATGGCTGGCCTTTATCATCAGACAGCTCTTAACCAATGCCATCAAATATAGCGATGCCAGTGATATTATCATTCACAGCTATGAACAGAGGGATCGAATACAGCTTGAGATCCAAGACTTTGGGCGCGGTATTGATCCGAAGGATATACCCCGTATTTTCGAGAAAGGTTTTACCTCCACAACCCAACATTCTGATCATACTTCAACGGGCATGGGGTTATATTTAACGAAAAAGGCAGCCCAGTCCTTGCTCATACATATAGATGTGCACTCCAAACCGAACGTGGGTACAACCTTCACTTTAATTTTTCCCAAACGAAATGATTTCGTGAGCATGGTGAGCATGTGACAGAGATGTCACATGCTTTTATGTATTGTTCGCCCAATCAAAGGAAAAACATCGGCTCTATTTTTATAATAAGGCTACAAGAACAATAAGGAGTGCATCGAAGTGAATATTTTAGAAGCCCATAAAATTCATAAAAGCTACGGTAATAAGTTAAATATGCAGGAGGTTTTGAAGGGAATAGATATCGTCATTGAAGAAGGGGAATTTGTCAGTATTATGGGAGCCTCCGGCTCAGGTAAAACCACACTGCTGAATGTTCTTTCCTCTATTGATAAAGTGAGCCAAGGTTCCATTAAAATCAATGATATCGAAATGACGAAAATGAAAGAAAAGCAACTGGCTGAATTTCGCAAACAGCATTTAGGCTTTATTTTTCAAGAGTATAATCTGCTGGATACGCTAACCGTGAAGGAGAACATTCTCTTACCGTTATCCATCACCAAAACGCCTAAAAAAGAAGCCAACCAAAAATTTCAGGAAGTAGCTACAGAGCTGGGAATTTATGAGCTCAAGGACAAATACCCCAATGAAATCTCGGGTGGACAGAAACAGCGAACATCTGCGGCCAGAGCATTTATTCATGAGCCCAGTATTATTTTTGCCGATGAACCTACGGGTGCGCTGGATTCCAAGTCGGCCTCCGATTTATTAAATAAGCTGGGCCAGTTGAACCAAAAACGCAAGGCGACCATTATTATGGTCACGCATGATCCTGTCGCAGCCAGCCATTGCAGTCGGGTCATTTTTATTAAGGATGGGCAGATGTATACGCAGCTTCATAAAGGCGAGCAGGAAAGACAAAGCTTCTTCCAGGATATCATGAAAACCCAAGGGGTCTTAGGCGGGGTCCAATATGAACATTAATCTGCTCATTCTAAAGAATTTGAAAAAAAACCTGAAAAATTATTACCTGTATGTTTTTGCTCTCATTTTTAGTGTTGCGCTCTATTTCGCTTTCGTCACATTACAATACGATCCTTCCATGGACGAAGTGAAAGGTTCTGTTAAAGGTGCAGCTTCCATACGGGCAGCTTCCGTTTTACTGGTCGCCATTGTCTGCATCTTCCTTTTATATGCTAATAATATCTTTATAAAAAGACGCAGCAAAGAAATTGGCCTATTTCAATTGATCGGAATGACCAAAAACAAAATTTTTCGCATCCTGAGTGCTGAAAACTTAATTCTATACTTCAGTTCCCTATTTATTGGAATCGGAGTTGGATTTTCCTTTTCCAAATTAGTGATCATGATCTTATTTAAGACGACAGGCGTCGAAGCCATTGCCACTCTATATTTCTCTAACCAAGCACTGATTCAAACACTCATCGTTTTTTGTATCATCTACCTGTTGATCATGCTCATGAATTATTCCTTTATCAAGAGACAAAGTATTTTGTCTTTGTTCAGAGTGAACTCAACCACCGAAGGGAAAATCAAGAAAATAACGATCTATGAGATGATCATCGGGATCATTGGCATCTCTCTCATCGCTTTAGGTTACTATGTTTCCTCCAAATTATTTGGCGGAGACTTTACATCCATGAATGAATTGTTTATGGCTATGGTGTTTATTTTGGGCACTGTCATCATCGGAACACTACTTTTTTATAAAGGATCTATCCGCTTTATTTCCAATATCATCAGAAAAAGTAAAGGCGGCTATTTGAACATTAATGAGGTGCTATCTCTCTCATCCATTATGTTCCGCATGAAATCCAATGCTTTGTTGTTGACCATTATTACAACAGTATCGGCACTTGCCATCGGTTTACTTTCCTTAAGCTATATCGCCTATTATTCTGCGGATCAATCAGCTGAGGACAATGTACCTTCCCATTTTGCAATGACGAATGAACCGGATGCTGAGAAATTCAAAACGTTACTTCAAGAGCATGACATAAAGTATCGTGAGAAGAAAATTGAAGTTATTCAAGTCAGTGTGGACACAGTGCAAATCATGGAGACTCCTCTGGAAGGATTAAATATCGGTGCGAATTCCATGACGTTGCCTGTCATAAGCGATCAATCTGTGGAGGGTACGGATGTATCTCCAGGTCAAGCAATTTTAATGGGCTATAATGATCTGTTACAGAAATTTATGTCCTTGAAAAACTTTGGTCCATTGGATTTGAAGGGAAAAAAAGAAGTCATACATCAACAATATTTGGGTCTAAAAAAGGAGTATGTGATTCCCTACTATTTTACAGCCGGGGGGGTACCCACTGCCATTGTAGACGAAACCATATTTGAGCGGTTAAAGAAAGATGTAAATCCTGAGATTCAAAAGAAATCATCCTTATATATTGGAATTGATATGATAAATGCAGAACAGATTGAAGAAGCCAATCGTCTCTTTGCAGCTGCGGATTTTAATGATCAACAAACATCACGCCTTGAAATGAGCAGCAATCAGAAGCGGAACATGGGAGTGATCATGTTTGTAGTTGGATTTTTAGGACTCACCTTTCTCATTACATCAGGCTGTATCCTTTATTTTAAGCAAATGGATGAGAGCGAAGACGAAAAAGCCAATTACACCGTGTTAAGAAAGTTAGGGTTCACTCAAAGTGACCTGCTTAGAGGCATTAAAATAAAACAACTCTTTAACTTCGGCATCCCATTAGTGATTGGCCTTTCACATAGCTATTTCGCCGTCCAATCCGGCTGGTTCTTGTTTGGAACTGAAATTTGGATGCCTATGATCATCGTTATGGTGCTGTACACCGCCTTATATTCCATTTTTGGGATACTATCCATCCTGTATTATAAAAAGGTCATTAAATCAGCATTGTAATTGGTAAAAAGCAAAAAAGTCCCAGGCGAAAGTGCTGGGGCTTTTTCAAATATTTGAGCATTTTCGTTCCTACATGTACAATAAAATAACTATCATCGTAACCCCAAAGGGGGAGAGCTTATTTTATTATTAATCATCAATGGCATCGGCATCGTAGCCAATATCATACTCGGTTCCTCTGTAGGCGTGGCTATTATCGTAGGAATCGTCTTTTTCCTGATTGGCTTGCCTGAGTTTAAAAAATCGCCGAGACTTACGAAAGAGGCTAAAAAAGATATCACCTATATTATGTCAACCCTATTAACTCTTCTTATATTCGTAGTTATCGTTTCTTGGAACCTCCATACTTCAGGTGACCTGTTTCTTGAAGGTCCGCTAACACCGCAAATGAAGTTTCACTGGGGACAAAAGGTGTTGATGCTAGGATTACTGGAGGGTTTATGGGCTGTCATCAGCCTAAAATGGCTGTTGCCCATCTTTTTTGATCCGCTGGATCTCAGTAAAAAGCAAATCCTTGTTTTAGTGAGCGGGATTGTATTTAGTGTGGGTTCAGGTATTTATGCCATGCTTGAAGCAAGTTAAAAATGCTTAACGCAAAGGTTCAAAACCCTCTGCTTGCTTCAGAATTCGCTCAATTTCCACGCATGTCTCCGGTTGTAGCGTCACTTCGACTGCTTTCACATTCTCTTCAATTTGTGACGGTTTAGTAGCCCCAATGAGTGCAGCGCTGATACCCGGTTCTCTCAGAATCCAGGCAAGCGCGAGCTGTGACAGGGTGATATCCAGATCCTTCGCCAGCTTTTCCAGCTCTTGGACACAGTTTAGAACGGTATCGTTCATGTAACTGCTGATGACATTATTGACCGAGGCATCAGCCCCGCGGCTACCCGTCGGTAAAGGTTGTCCAGGCTTGTATTTACCCGTGAGGATACCTTGGGCCAGAGGCGAAAATACAATTTGGCCGATACCTATCTGCCCGGATACAGGAAGTACCTCATGTTCGATATAACGTTCGAACATATTATAGATTGGCTGATTGGCAATCAGCGGGCGCAAATTAAGCCTTTTTCCAATCCCATAGGCATCCGTGAGCTGGGCAGCACTCCATTCACTGACAGCAGCGTACAGAATCTTCCCCTGAGCCTGAAGGTCATCGAGCGCTCGCAGCGTCTCTTCCAAAGGAGTATCCGAATCATAACGATGACAGAAGTACATGTCGATATAATCCGTACCAAGACGCTTCAGACTCGCTTCACATTGCTCCATAATGTGCTTGCGTGACAGTCCCCTGTCATTGGGACCGGAGTCCATAGGGAAGTACACCTTGGTAGATAACACATAGCTCTCTCTTCGATAAGGCTTCAGGGCAGCTCCCATAGCCTTCTCGCCTTCTCCCCGGTTATACGCGTTCGCGGTATCAAAGAAATTAATCCCGAGTTCAAAGGCTTTGGCAATACAGGTATGAGCGGCTTCCTGCTCGGCGGCTGTACCGTACGTCAACCAGCTCCCTAGACCGATTTCACTAATTTTAAGACCACTGTTGCCCACGTTTCTATATTTCATATCTACTCCTTCTTTCATAAGAAGATCATATTTTTATATTTTAACATGTAAACCCTTTCATTAAAACAAATGAGG
Organism: Paenibacillus sp. Lou8.1; assembly: GCF_024213565.1. Classification (NCBI taxonomy): domain Bacteria; kingdom Bacillati; phylum Bacillota; class Bacilli; order Caryophanales; family Paenibacillaceae; genus Paenibacillus; species Paenibacillus sp. Lou8.1. The sequence goes on along the minus strand of NZ_JANAVN010000003.1, from coordinate 141,996 downwards.
ATTTTGCAAAATCCTGAAATAATAAAGGATTCATGGAGTTACATGAAGGACATCTACCATCCAACCTATTTGGATGGTAGATGCTCATAGCCTCACAATCTCAAATCATGTCTACTTGCTTCCTACAGGAAAAAGCGCATCATATGCAGGACAAGGCAGTTTATCGAGAAACTCCTGAAGCTGCTTCGGTTTATTTTTGTAAATATCCTTTAGGGAAGTTCCATTATAAATATTGCCGATGACCACAGGGTGGCATAGCTCACAGATCAGGATGTCCCCGTTCCCGTGAAGATGGAGTTGTTTTTTACCATCAACGCAGTTGGAGAAATAGACACCCGGCTGTTCCTTGAAGCCCAGTGCTTCTGCAAAACGGTCCATACAGGTGAAATACAACACAGTATCGTCCTTTTTATGTGCAATCAGGTCATGAACGGAACGAACGAGCGCTTCCTTGGTAGAAATAGCGTTCCAGTTCGTATGATCCATCACGATACTGTTTTGGATTTCATGGATGCGCACACCGAGTTCATATACCTTTTCACTAATGGCTGGCATGTTGTTCTGCGTCTCTGCAAACAGCAACGTCTCCAGCACCGTTTCTAGCTTGGCTTCGGTACATAACCGAATATTCTGTACAATTTTCTCATACATGCGAGGATGTACATGATAATAGGCTGCATACTTATCGGCATCCGTGAAGTTGAAGGAGATATGAATATTGGAAAGTCCTGCATCACGCAGTTTCTCAATTCGTTCAGGGCTGAGCAAGCTGGCATTGGTATTAAGTTGGGTTGCGATGCCCTTGCTTGAACAGTGATTCACGATGTCCAGACAATCCTCATATTTCAAGGTCACTTCTCCCCCGGACAGTCGCACACGTTTTAACGTTGGAATGTCATCAATAATATCAATGACTTCTTTGCTGCTGATGCATTGCCCGTCGTTCCGCTGATACGCACAGCAGTAATCACACTTGAAGTTGCAATTGGAGGTAACCCCGACTTCCAGTCCCTCCAGCTCGTAGATGCCCGGCTTTTCCAGTTCAAGTGCTTTATATTTGTTGTCTATACTCACTTTCTCATGATCCTCCCAATCTCAGGCTTAAGTCTTGAATTCCCTTGAGATTATACAGAATAGGAGCGGTTTGTAGATATGACATTGGTAACGGAGAAAATGGAATTTCGAAAATTTGAATTAAAACAAAAAGAAACCTGCATCTAAGTAGATAGGTTTCTCGACAGTCTTAAAGCCTTAAAAATATGTGTTAAAAAGTTATAGTTACACTTGCTTAGCTACATCAGAGATACGCTTGGATATATCCGTGACATTTTGCAGACCGAAATCGAGACTTTTCGCCAAATATTTATTAAAAAAGTCAGGAACAATTCCGGTCATATGATAAAAGAAGGATACTTCAGTTTTCCAATCATTCTCAACCATTTGATGAATGTTCACGAGGCCCTTTTTAGAAACAAGGTCGATAATTGTTTTGATTTTGGTTGGTTTCTGAATTGGAATTAATTCATCGAGTGGTTCAATTTTCAAATAACCTTTTCGATGTAAAGCTGCATAGAAGTTCCGATGATCTTTTGGTTTAAGATTTCCCAAATGAGCCGCCCTGTATCCCAATACTTGCAGCGAAGTTTTCCATTTCTTTTTCAAATCCAAGTAATTATCTGGATTTGTGATATGGACCACATTTTTCATGTCAAGTGTAAATTCGTCTTCAGGTAATAAGAATGCTCCCGCAAACATGTTCGCTTCATTCTCAATAATTTTGTGTTCTTTTCGATCTAAATTAGCAAATTCAAGGCGATAATGAAGCAGTAGATGCCCCAGTTCATGTGCTATATCAAAGTTTCTCCGAACGGCTGATCGCTTCATATTCCCTAATATGATATAAGGTCGATCGTCTCGAGTCCAGAGACTATAAGCATCAATCTCCTCACCCATTGCCTTCTCAAAGGCGAATACTCCACTTTTTTCGACTAGAAACATAAGATCGTCGTTTGTATCTTGCGCTAGATCCAGTCTTTTTCGTGCCAAATGAGCAACTTTATCGATTTGAGTTGATCTATCGTCATCTGAATGGTTCAGATATTCGATAACTTCATCCCTTAAACTGATAATTTTGAGGGTAGGAAGGCTAACTCTAGCTGTGATATAGTTAATAAAAGCATCTAAATATTCAACATGCTTCGCTTCCGCCTGCGTCTTCGAGATAACATTCAAAACTTTTGAACGATAAGCAATGTTCATTACGTTTACGTTGGCAGGTGTCATATTCCGTGCAAGCATGTCTTTAGTATAAAAGTATTTACTTTTCACGTTAAAAATCCGCTTTAACTCATTCACGATTTGCATTTTAGGAGATGTATAAGCATTCTCGTACTGCCAAACTGCTTGTTCTGTAACACCTAACATTTCGGAGAGCTGTTTTCTTGAATATCCATGCATGATCCGTAGATTGGTCAAATTTTCACCTATGAACATGCTGCTCCCTCCTTATTTGACTAGCCTGTCTTTTTTGTCTAGTTGTGTTGCTCCTCTTCCAAGATCCCAATATCGAAAGCTGCTGGATCCATAATATCCTCATTCATTTCTGGTGCGACTACTTCGCGATCTTCTTCCGTTAAATCAGCTCCAGAAATAAGACTTGTGAGGTCTTCTATTAGGTAAGCAATATTATCATCGGGATTAGGCAAATAATGCATTATTTCAGATATCTGATATGCCTCATCAAGTGCATATGTGAGTATATGGAACTCACTATAGGATGATTTAAAGCTTTCGAGTTCATCTTTTACCTGACTCTCTAAAATTAGAAAAGAAAGTTGTTCAGGTACTCCCCCTATTTTCGAGGATTGCTGACTAGGAGAAAATAATAAATCTTTGTTAATTTTTGAAAGCTCATGAAGATAGGTACGACGTGAACCTTTCCCACCGTAATTACTAGGTAGCTTTGCCTGTGAAAAACATTTCTCATTGAAATAAGCCGCGTTCTTAATAAGAAAAAGAATTTTAGAGTCTCCATGGATAAATTGAAGATAGTCCCACGTTAATCCAGCTTTCGATTTTTTATATGTAAAACCGTAATCAACGCATTCTTCTGCGATCTTACTTTCGATAAAGTTACCCTTGGTCCAGGCAAAAGCTGAACTGATCTTCATTTTTGCTTTTCGATCTTTACGATGCTCAATATAATCGCGATATCCATCTACGATAGCATCAACAATCATTTTGTTGTGTTCGGAATTAAATTTGAATTTATCCATATCCATCGCTCCGATTCATAGGTATGAAGAATACCTATATTTTAATCGAAATTCGGACTTAAGGAAATGATTTTTTTTGTTTTTTTTAAAGTTGGACTGTATATTGAATAAAGCCTTTATAGTCATTTAGGTTTTAAAATGATGTTGCCTCTAAATTATTCTCATTCTTCCCGCAGATCATCCGCCTGTTGACGAGAGTTGGACACATTAACGCTAGTTAGTTAGCAACTAGAATGTTTCTTGTGTAATTACCACATGTTTGCAACTTATGTCCTGTAATTGTGATCAATATGTGAACTGGGCATACTTCTCATTCCCAAATCCATACTGAATATATCTGTTGGTAATGGAGGCGGGAATTGTGGATAAAAGGATGAATCTGCTTATGTTCAGCGGCGATTATGATAAGGCAATGGCTGGACTGATTCTGGCAAATACAGCTCGGGAGCTGGATGTGGATGTGACGATGTTTTTTGCGTTCTGGGGACTATTTCTGGTTCGTGACCCTGATAAGATGACGTTTGAGGACAAGACCATTTATGAAAAAATCATGGGCTGGATGACTCCAAAAGGACCTGAAGAGCTGCCATTGTCCAAAATGAATTTTAGTGGCCTTGGCAAGCTGATGCTGACAGAAATGATCGAAGATAACGAAGCCCCGAAGCTCATTCATTTTCTGAAAGGAGCCCGAAAGAAAAATGTAAAATTTTATGCCTGTAAGCTATCGGTCGATATTATGGGTTTTAAACCGGAAGAATTTATACCTGAACTAGAAATTATCGAGGCCAAAACGTATCTAAAAGATGCGCTCGAATCCGATATGCAGTTGTTTATATAAGATAGACCTACTGCCTTATCCCGCTTTTGGATGAGGCTTTTATTGTGACTAAATGATGACACTCGCCTATTTTTTTTAACCCATTCGGGCCTACCTACGTACCCTAAGAAGACAGAACGACTTGGAGGCGCCGTATGCTCATGGCTCGAATTGGAAGCAGTAATTGTAGGTATCAGCCTTCTAACGAGGCTTATTTCCAAAGGTATCGTGAAAGTACAATCGGATATCACCAGACCTTTGAATCTCCATACGGGCAAAAAAAGCTGATTTATGCGGATTGGGCAGCCAGCGGCCGTCTGTATGGACCCATCGAGTCGAAAATAGCAAATGAATTAGGCCCTTTCGTGGCGAACACGCATACGGAGTCTAATTTGACAGGAACTCTGATGACCCAAGCCTATGAAGAAGCGAAACAAATCATTAAAAACCACGTTCATGCCAATGAACATGATATCATCCTGTTCGCCGGGTCTGGTATGACAGGTGCAGTGAATAAGCTTCAGCGACTGTTAGGATTGAAAATACATGAAAAATTAAAGCCCCTCTACCCCATCGCCGAAAAAGAACGCCCTATTATTTTCGTTACACATATGGAGCATCATTCCAATCATATTTCCTGGGCGGAAACCATTGGAGACGTTGTGTGTCTTCCTCCGGGTCCCGGCGGAATGGTCGATCCAACTCATCTCGAACGACTGCTGCTTCAATTCCGGCATCGCCCTATCAAAATCGGCGCCTTTACCGCTTGCTCCAATGTTACAGGGTTCGAAGTGCCGATTTACCAGCTAGCCCGCAAAATGCACGAACATGGTGGCGTTTGTTTTATTGATTTTTCGGCAAGCGCACCTTACGCCGAGATCAACATGCACCCCACAGATCCGCTTGAGAAACTGGACGGGATTGTATTTTCACCCCACAAATTTCTTGGGGGTCCCGGTACAAGCGGCGTTTTAATTATGGATTCGAGGCTGTGCCTCCATTGTGCTCCAGATCAGCCCGGAGGGGGCACAGTTAGCTGGACCAATCCTTGGGGTGGATACGAGTATAAAGATAATATTGAGGCCCGTGAGGATGGAGGGACGCCTGCCTTTCTACAGGCCGTTCGAACCGCGCTCTGCATTCGGCTGAAGGAACAAATGGGACAGAAGCGCTTGTTGGAGCGCAAAAAGGAACTGACATCATTATTACTAAAGAGCTTGAGTACCATACCAGGGCTACACATTTTAGGAGGAAGCAGCCAAGAACGAATGGGAATCGTTTCTTTCGTTGTCGGCCCTATTCACTATAACCTGATTGTAAAACTATTGAATGATCGGTTTGGCATTCAGGTCCGGGGCGGTTGCTCTTGTGCAGGCCCCTACGGACATTATTTGCTGGGCATCGACCCACAAACATCTAAACAAATGACAGACCTGATCCATGCGGGAGACTTATCTCGAAAACCCGGCTGGGTGCGTCTGTCGCTCCATCCCATGATGACGAATCAGGAAGTCTCCTATATCGCCTCTTCCATACGGGCAATCGTGGAAAACATCACGACCTGGCAAAAAGATTATACCTATCAACCAGAATCAAACGAGTGGCAATCTATGAATGAACATCACAAAATAGACATCAGCAAATGGTTTAATTTTAGTGATTAAGAGACTCCTGTCCGTTCCCTTCCTTCAAAACTCTCATAGAATATTCTGTAGGATTAATATATGAGGAAAGAAGTGACGACAATGGGTCTCAATTTTCGCAACAGTACTAATGCGGCTATCTATATTGCTTACGCTTATCCGAACTTCAACTGTAGTCCTATCAACTATGCCAAGATTGGCTGGTATCGTGTAGATCCTGGGCAGACAAGAGAAGTTTGGAGTGGATATGCCGGAGGCAATACGTTCTATTACTATGCCGAAAGTAGCTTTGGACGCACATGGTCAGGTTCTTATTTTACCCAGCTCCCTAGCCAGGCCTTCCATTGGTGTTGGAACGTAGGATGTACGACCTGTAGGAATTTAGGTATGCGGCGGATTCCTGTCAGTCCAATCTACGCAAGTTACACCATCAACCTGGTTAGCAGCGCTAGCCAAAGCGCACCTCAATCCGGGAATATCCGCATAGCCTTGCCTTCCAAACAAAGCACAGAAGGATCCTTAGTCGTAAGAATACCTAGAACGGCTAAAAAATTGAAACAGGGAAAACCTCTGTCATCCAACCGTGTTGCAGTACCTACAAGACTGAGAAAGAATTGATGTAGAATTCCTAATTCGCAACATTGCATGAGATCTAAAGCAGTCATATTTTTTATTAAAAGGAGCGACCTCACCCCCATGGCCTGCTCCTTTCTCTTTTATCTATGAGGTAACCCGCTTATTTACTCTCGGATTCCCACTTGGATATCTCTTCACGCACCCGTGGTGCTACCTCTGTTCCCAATAGCTCAATAGCTCTCATGACATCATCATGCGGCATCGTCCCGACGGGTACGTGGAGCAGAAAACGTGTAATGCCTACCTGTTTACGCAGATGGATGATTTTCTTGGCAACCGTGTCGGAATCGCCTACATACAACGCTCCTTCAAAGCTGCGTGCGGCATCGAAGCTGGAGCGAGTGTAAGGACCCCAACCCCGTTCACGCCCAAGCACATTCATGCTCTGCTGGGTGGAAGGGAAGAACTTATCCGCTGCCAGCTCAGTCGTCTCTGCGATAAAACCATGTGAGTGTGATGCAACCGGAAGCAGCGATGCATCATGACCGGCATGCCTAGCGGCTTTTTTATACAGTTCCACCAACGGGGCAAACTGTACAGGACTACCCCCAATAATCGCCAGGACTAACGGCAATCCGAGCAAGCCTGCACGAACCACAGATTCCTGATTACCCCCACTCCCAATCCATACGGGCAACGGATTTTGAACTGGACGCGGATACACGCCCAAATTGTTGATTGCCGGCCGATGTCCGCCTTTCCAGGTAACTTTCTCGGATTCCCGTATTTTCAATAACAGCTCCAGCTTTTCATCGAATAACTCATCGTAGTTATCCAAATCATACCCAAATAACGGGAACGATTCGATAAAAGAACCCCGGCCTGCCATAATCTCAGCTCGTCCATTCGAAATGCTGTCCAGTGTAGCAAAATCCTGAAACACACGTACAGGATCATCCGATGAAAGCACCGTAACTGCACTGGTTAACCGAATTCGTTGGGTCTGCGCAGCAGCAGCAGCGAGGATAACAGCCGGAGCAGATGCTGCATAATCTTTACGATGATGCTCCCCCACGCCGTACACATCCAGCCCTACCTGATCTGCAAGCACAATCTCCTCGACAACTTCACGTATTCGTTGTGCATGACTGATGACCTCACCCGTTTGGGGATCCGGCGTTGTTTCTACAAACGTGCTTATCCCTATCTCCACTTGTTCTACCCCCTATTTTCATGCCCTATTCTCATACGGCTGCTTTCAAAGCCAATCATTTTAAAAACCGATATCTTTATATTGAACCTTTTTCGCATCTTTTTCAAGCTCTCTTTTTCTGAGTCTGAAAACCAGTCAAGGGAAGTGTCTAGATTCGCCGCAGGAAAAGAAGTCTCTTTGTCGAATATTGTATGGAATAAAGAAGATTCCCATCCCACAACATGAATACAACAAGGAGGCACATACATTTATGGCTTTTGTCATTAACAATTTAAAGGATAACAGCAATGTTGCCATCACTGACCAATTAGGCGGATTTACGGTACTGGAATACATAACAGATTTGAGTTCCACCTCGGTGGAGGCTGCAAAAAACAATTACTATATGAGCAAAAGTAACATGCGCCGCAAACAACTCATGATCGAAATCAATAATAGTGAGATTATGATGAAGGCGGGAGCCATGCAATATACTGTGGGTAGCATGGAAATGACTACCGGTGTAAAAGGCGTTGGAGGCTTAATGCGAAACTTGGTGTCCGGTGCTGTAACCGGGACAGGTGCCATTAAACCACACTATAAAGGCACGGGTACCATCATGCTGGAGCCTACCTACCAATATATTTGGCTTATTGATGTGGACAATGATGATATTGCCATCGAAGACGGCTTGTTTTTGGCTTGTGACACGACGCTAGACATATCCGTCGTTGCACGTAGTAATCTTTCCTCTGCTGCACTGGGCGGAGAAGGGTTATTTAATTTAAGCGCCCGCGGAAAAGGAGTGCTGGCACTTCAAGCGCCGATCCCTTCCGAAGAAGCGGTCGTTATAGAATTGCAAAATGATGTGCTGAAGGTGGATGGTAACTTCGCCCTCATGTGGTCCAATACCTTACAGTTCACCGTCGAAAAATCCGGGAAAACCAAAATGGGCTCGGCTGCTTCCGGCGAAGGGCTGGTAAATGTGTACAGGGGAACAGGAACCGTATGGTTAGCACCATTATAAACATAAGAAAGGAGAAGCCCCGGCTTCTCCTTTCTTACATTTTAATTCTTTTTTACAAACTCCGATTTTAGCTTCATTGCTCCAAAACCATCAATTTTGCAGTCAATATCATGATCGCCATCCACCAGACGGATGTTTTTTACTTTGGTCCCGATTTTCAAGACGGATGAGCTTCCCTTCACTTTAAGGTCTTTAATGACCGTTACAGAGTCACCATCCTGCAGGATGTTACCATTCGCATCTTTGACGACCTTTACGTCTTCACTGCTTGCTTCTGACTCGGTAGACCAGTCATGAGCGCATTCCGGGCAAATGAAAAGACTGCGATCCTCATAAGTGTACTCTGAATTACATTCAGGACAATTTGGTAAATTAGACATGGTATTATGTACTCCATTCATTTTCAAATTCTACTGCTATGCTAAGCTTCCTGGATAGACCAAGCCTGCTCCAAGTCTCCCTTGGAGTTCCCTACAAGTATATTGGATAAACAGTCACGATTCCACTCATGGATGAAATTAATTTGAGTTTTGTACCGATACGTAAGCGCCCTGCCTCTGAAAATACCCAGAGGGTGAACATGTAACTAAAACGGATGCTGGCCTCTCTAGGCAGCATCCGTTTTAGACATAAGCAGTATCATATGTTGAAATTGTACTCTATGGCACGTTTATTATGCTTGGGTTTGCTTGATCAGTTCACTCATTCCTTGGCTAAGCGGCGTAAGGGGGCGTTTCAACAGCTTCTCGAAATCGTTGCTTACGACATCCAGGGCTCCTTCACGAATCGCTTGTTGAATACCGACCACAATAGGGATTGCACCTTCCGGGACTCCCGCACCGAGCATAACCTCGGCATACGTAGCATCATCCACCTGCTGTACAGGAACGTCTTTGCCCAGAACCTCAGCCAGTATCGCTACAAACTCTTCTTGGGTAATCGGCTTACCGGAGAGCTCGTATATTGTATTCTCATGCCCTTCGCCAGACAAAACGGTTGCAGCTGCTTGCGCATAATCTGCGCGGGTAGCCCAACCTACTTTACCGGACCCTGCCGAGGTTAGCCAAGGAGCCCCCGCGAGTACGGATTGGATCGTGCCTGCCTCATTTTCCAGATACCAATTATTACGCAGGAAGGAGTAAGGAATGCCTGACTCACGAATGAACTCCTCCGTGATGCGATGTACGGGTGCAAGGAATAGAGTGCTGTCAGCGGCATTGGCAGCGCTAGTATAGGCGATGAAGCCTACTCCAGCACGTACAGCAGCATCAACAGCCGCTTTATGCTGACGGATTCTAGTATCATTATCCCCGTCTGCGGATATAATCAGCAACCGGTCTACTCCAGCAAACGCCTGATCCAGCGTCTCCGGTTTATCAAAGTCGCCATGACGAACGTCGACGCCACGAGACCTTAAGTTCTCTGCTTTTTCTGGATTTCTCACGCTAACAATAAGATCGTTTGCGGAGACAAATGTAAGCAACGTATCTACCACGATGGAACCCAGTTGCCCCGTTGCTCCTGTTAATGCGATTTTCATATGAAATCCTCCATTCAGATTTTATTTACTTTTATATAGTAACTAAAAATATAACACATGTCTAATCTAGAGTCTAAAGGTCTGCTTTTCGGGTAAGAGTGGGTAACCCAAACTTTCCCCAGAGAAAGGAACCTGTATATGAAGAAAGCTATGATCATTGTAAATCCCTCTTCTGGCAAAGAGGAATCCCTCCAACATGTCAGAAGCGTAGAAGAAATTCTACGTGATCAAGGATACGTTGTTACGGTTAAAGAGACGGCAAAGGAACTGGACGCCACCCGTTTTTGCGTTAATGCGTGTGAGGAAGCTTGTGACCTAGTCGTTTCCATCGGTGGGGATGGCACACTTCACGAAACCATCAACGGCTTCATTGATCAAGACCATCGTCCACGACTGGGTGTCATCCCCCTTGGGACAGTCAATGATTTTGCCCGTGCCCTACAAATTCCGCTAAGTCCTGAGCTGGCAATCCGTACACTGACTTCTACCCGCGTGAAAAACGTAGATATGGGCCTCTTAAACGGCCGAATGTTTGCCAATGTGGTTGCCACAGGTTCGCTTGCTGAATCGCTATCAGCTGTATCATCAGACGATAAATCCATGTTTGGCACGTTTGCCTACTTCAAAGAAGGCATGAAAGAGCTTATCAGCCATCCTGCCCACTCACTTATCGTCCGCTATGGTGACAAGACCTGGGAAGGAAAATCTCCACTCTTTTTGGCCACTTTAACCAATTCAGTTGGCGGATTCGAGAAACTGGCACCCGATGCGGCTGTTGATGATGGTCTACTTCACTGCTTTATTTTCAAAAACCTCAATATATTGAACACCGTGACGGCCAGCATATCCTTATTTTTAGGCAACCTGAAGGATCATAGTGATATCGTTTACTTTACCGCAAAGCATGTAAGTGTCAGCTCCGCAGAACCGGTCAGTACGAATGTAGATGGTGAGGAAGGGCCGTCTTTGCCTATCGAGCTTGGTATTTTACCGCGTCATATCGAGGTAATTGTGCCGGAAGACGTTTAAGTGATGCGGTGCTGGTCCTCAAGCTTGAGGATCATACTCGCTCAATTTCCCCTCGTAGATCAAATGGAATCGATCACTTTGACGAAAATCATCTGGCGTAACAAGAGCGGGCAGTTTGTTCCATATTTTTATGCCGGATCGCTGTAAAATTTCCGCGACGAATTGGGAACAAAAATAGGAATTGCTGAACTCGACTGGTTCTTTGAGTGCAATACCAATCAAACCCAGTAAGTTATACATATATTTTTGACGACTTCGGATAAATACATGTAAAACTCGCTTCATTTTTTCAACTTCACGGTCGGTTACTTGAAGCTCGTAGATAACGCATGTCGTATTCGGAAATCTGCTGTATGTACCTGTCTTAATATCCTCTTTCACGAAACCACCATCCAGAGGGTTATTCGGGGTCTTTCTCCCGAAGCTGTATAACTCCGAAAGTTCCCGGTTGAAGGAAATGGAGGCGTGATTGTATGGCGCTCTCGTATAGCTTTTAATGACTCTCGTAAGAAACGTTCCCGTATTCGTAAGCAAGATAAAGACAGATTGATCTGCTACCATTTACGAAATTTCCCCTTATCAAGTTTGAATTATTCCTTCATAATAACATAGGAACCCTAATGGAACCCTATTTCGCGATAAGTTGGTGAGTGGTAATGGATAGTTCGCTATTAACGTTAATCCTTATTTTTACAGCCTTATTGGTCATCCATCTGATTTACATAGTAGTAGTCAAAACACAGCCAGACAAAGACTATGCAGCTATTGGGCTTCGCATCAAGACATGGTGGGGCATGTTCTTTATCTTTTGCTTGGCAACTCTTTTCAATCCGATCGTGTCACTGCTTTCCTTGATGGCACTCACCTTTTTTGCGCTAAAAGAATACTTTTCCATGATTAGATCCAGAAAAGCTGATCGCAGATTGTTTCTATGGGCATACTTGGCGATTCCCGTACAATTTTATTGGATTTATATCGGGTGGTACGGAATGTTTATTGTCTTTATCCCTATCTATGTATTCTTGCTGCTACCGCTCCCGCGATTGATCAACAAAGGAACGGTTGGTTTTTTGCGCAGTGTCAGCTCGACCCAATGGGGGCTCATGCTGATGGTTTTCGGGTTGAGTCATCTGGCCTATTTCCAGTTTGCTACGCCGCAATACGGAGCGAAACTTGTACTTTTTCTAGTGGTACTGACGCAGCTCAATGATGTCGTACACTATCTAGCATCACTCTATTTCGGAAAGCGGAAAATCGTCCCGACATCCAATCCCAATATAACTTGGGAAGGCTTTGCATTCGCTTTTCCCGTAACTATAGCGGCCTCCTATTTCATCTATCCCTACCTGACGCCGTTTGACCTGAAATTTGGAATTATTTTTGGCATGCTGATCAGCTTGAGCGGTTTCTTCGGCAGCTTAACGGTTTCCGTGCTGAAGCGGGATTTATTAATCGGCGATGATGATAAGTTCGATGCTTTGAAAAAAAGCTACTTAAGCCGGGTGGATAGTTTGACCTACACCTCGCCCGTCTTTTTCCACGTAATTCGTTATTTTTTTGACTTTATGTAGCGATTACCTCCGCAATACTCCGCTTCTCATCGGTTTCATTTTGGTTAGCCGGGGTAAGTACTACCGTATCGTAAGCAGTCCTTATCCTAGAAAACGATCTTGAGGAGGCGTTAGAAATGGCAGAGCACAATCATGTTGTGAATAAGGAAGGCGAAGTGGCCTTGAACAAGGTAGATGACGTATTAAATCGGATAGACGACAGCAAAAAGGATGACATTCTGAACAACTTTGACTCATTCAAAAGTTATTTGAGCGACAAGATTGAAATGGCTCAAAATATTGGTTTGAATGAAGAATTGATCGCAAAAGCAGCTGAGAAGATAGCTGGATATCTGGCAGCCAAAGAAGAACCTCGAAACAGCGAGGAGAAGCTCCTCCAGGAGCTGTGGAAAGCGGGAGACAAAGAGCAACAACATGCGCTTGCCCATATGCTAGTACGCATGGCACAATCCTCGTAAGAATACATGCTTTAGGAAAGAGAGGCTCCCGGCTGAAACTTCGGGAGCCTCTCTTCTTTAATTCAAGTTCTTATCGCATTGAATTAATGCACCTGATCCAGCAATTTATATGCTTCTTCCTTCGTTTTAACCGCCAGGAGCGCTTCTCTGAAATGATCATCCATCAGCTTACGCGATAACATTTGCAGTACTTTCAGATGCGCATTTTCCTTGCTGTTGCGCGGTACGGCAATCATGAAGATCAGTTTTGCTTCACTTCCGTCTGCACTATTCCAGTCAACACCGCCCTGCTTGATGCCGAAGACCACGCTTGGCTTCAGGACAGCTTCCGATTTGCCATGAGGAATGGCAATATTCATTCCAATGCCTGTGGAGCCTTCTTCCTCTCTGGCTAATATCGCCTGTTTGAAATCACTGGCAGAACTTACGGCTCCAGTTCTCTCAAGTACTCCGATCATTTCATCAACCACAGCATCTCGTGTCGTTCCTTCCAGATCCAAATTAATCAGATCCATCGTTACAATATCCGTCAGTTTCTCAATGTGAATGGCTTGTGGAGAAACGGCTGGCCCATTATTTGTAACAGTTGTTGAAGCAGATGACTCCGTAGCGGCCGTTGTAGTAATCGCAGATTGTCCAGCTTCCCCAGCAACATCTGGAGTTACAGTTGCTGCAATATCTTTTTTTAGCAAGCTCACCAGGACAACCGATACAGCTACGCCGACAATAACGGCGATAAAGAACATAAGCACATGATCTACTGCACCAAGTACAGCTACAATCGGTCCACCGTGAGCTACCTTGTCACCTACATTCCCCAACATCGCAATGACTGAACCGACCATGGATCCTACCATGATACTAGGAATAACACGTAGTGGATCTTGCGCCGCGAATGGAATTGCACCTTCGGTAATACCGAACAAGCCCATTGTGAATGTTGCCTTCCCAGCCTCGCGTTCCGCAGGTGCAAATTTACGTTTGTTGATCATCGCTGCAAGTCCCATCCCAATCGGCGGAATACAAATCGCAACGGCGATTGGCCCCATAATTTCATAATTCCCTTCGCCGATCATGGCCGAACCGAATAAGAAAGCAACTTTGTTCACAGGGCCGCCCATATCAAAGGAGATCATCGCACCTAGAATCAATGCCAGTAGAATTGAACTTGTACCTTGCATACCTGCAAGCCAACCTGTCAAAGCTTCAAACAATTGTGCGACTGGAGCACCAATCACAAAGACAAAGATTAATCCAACAATTAAAGATGCCAATACAGGGATAATAATTATAGGCATGATCGGCTGTAATGCTCGGCCAACCTTGATTTTTCGAATCCCAAGTGCAACATAACCGGCCAGGAAACCAGCGATAATGCCGCCGATAAATCCAGCCCCCGCCTCACTTCCATAAAAGCTGCCGTTCGCAGCAATGAATCCGCCAATCATACCCGGTGCAAGCCCCGGTCTATCTGCAATGCTCATCGCGATAAATCCGGCGAGGATCGGTATCATAAAGGTAAACGAAGCCGAACCGATATCCTGAACCGTCTTCCAGAATGAACCGTCCGGTATAACCAGACCGCCTGGTGTCTTCTCACCGCCAATCGTCAACGCAATGGCAATGAGCAATCCCCCAATGACGATGAAGGGTACCATATAGGATACACCGTTCATCAAGTGGCGGTAGATGGGATTTTGTTTCGGTTTGTTCTCCTGTGAGCTACCTTCGGCAGAACGTGACTCTGCTTGGTACACAGGTACATTACCCTTCATCACCCGCTGGATCAATTCTTCTGGACGGCGAATGCCATCCTGTACGCCAACGACCAGCAGTTTCTTACCGACGAAGCGGTCTTTAACCACCGTTTTATCCGCTGCAATAATAATGCCGTCTGCCTCACGGATCTCCTGCTCGGTCAGTTGATTTTCGACTCCAATGGAGCCTTGTGTCTCGACCTTCATCTCGACGCCCAGCTTTGCTGCTGCCTTTTGCAGATTCTCAGCTGCCATATACGTATGTGCAATTCCGTTAGGACATGAGGTAATCGCCAATATCTTCATAGTCATTCCCCTTCTCTCTGTTGTTTCCGCTTACATTGATAGTATAAACGCCTATCTTGCTGTTATCGGACGAACTTTTTACCGGAACTTTCGGAAAAAAGGAATTATACCGGCAAAAAACAGGACTTATCTATAAGTCCTCAGAGTGTCGAGAAAGTCCAGAGGACTTTTCGACAATTCTATTTTTATATGGGGAGACGCATCTTTTAAAACAAAAATCGATTTAAAACGATCTGAGGACCCTAGTTTTTAGACCACTAAGACAGTTTTAAACCCCCTGCAAAAAAACAGGGGGTTTCTCGACAGCCTGAGGACTTATCTATAAGTCCTGTTCCAGAGCACAGCTTTTTAGTTTATCCCTTCATTCTCCCTAATAATCTCATCGCATCGGTCTCCTTAGATAAGGCATGAACCAAAGCAGGCTGCTCACTGATCAGGGACAATTCCTTAAATAACTGGCGCATTTCTTCCCGCCCATCCTGTTTGACCGCAAGCAAGAACACAAGCTCTACTTTCTCGGTTCCCCAGGTAAGCGGCTGCTTCAAGGTAGCGATTACAATGGAGGACTGCCTTATCCACTCAGAACCGCCATGCGGGATGGCTATGCCTCCCCCAATCGTCGTGGCCGACATTTTTTCTCGCGCTAGTACGCTGTCCACATAACCAGGCTCCACATATCCTTTGTCCTCCAGTATTTGCGCCAGCTTGGAGATCAATTGTTCCGGATGCTGCACTTCCTGCTGGGGAAAGACCAAAAAAGGTGTTGTATATTTAAAAAACACCGATTCTTCTGCTGCCCTATGTTCCGGCTCATCCAGTCGTCGGATCACTTGCTCCAGTCGACGTTCGTCCTTGGCATCCAGCAAGGGAGAGACGAGAATGTGCGGAATGTTCATCTCTGGGAGATCTACAGTGGTAATGACGAGATCCACCTCCTGGGCTGCCAGATAGTCCTGGACTTCTGCTTTGGAAAGGGTTGTCTCCACATGTACAGCCGGAAATTTACGTTCCACCTTGGTGCGTAGCAGTTGGGACATACCGATGCCCATGTGACACACGATGATGGCTCTCTGGGGATGACTCTCTTTCTGGTGCAATCGCTCCACAGAAGCCTGAAAATGCAGCGTTAAATACGCCGCTTCCTCCTCGGGGAAGGATAGCCGGGTCCATTTCCCCACCTCTTCCAGTGTAATAATAACTCGGTCGAACATGTAGGGGTACATCTTCTTGATCTCGGCCAGCATAGGGTTGGACACGGTCAATCCATATTGAAGACGGTTCAGGGTCGTATATAAATGGACATTCAACCCTTTCAGTAACATCTTGTCTTTAGAAAAGGCAATCATATTCAGCTCGGACATCCGCCGAACTAACTGCTCAATCAACTCAGGCAAAAGCGGGTGGCTATCTGCCAGCTCACCTTGTTTTCCTGTTCTTCCCTCCTGCTGGTAACGGAACTTCCCACTAAGCAGGTGCAGAGTTAAATACGCCGTCTCTTCCTTGGAAAAAGGCACAGCAAACAACTTTTGCAACTGCTGCAAAAAAGACGTAGCCCATGTAAATTCGCGTCTCTCCTGCAAAAAGGCAATGTCCTGCTTGGAGAGGGAAATGGGTTGTCCCATCTTGGTTCGTTTGACCATTAAGAGGATATGCAGCATTAGAGCTTCGAAAGCTTCGTCAGTAAAGCTGAGCTCATGGCGTTTTTGAAATGCTTTTAATTCATGATTTATGGTTGTAATCTCGTGCGATTCAAACTGTTTGCGCATCATCTGTCCTGTTAACTCAGGACTGTCAATCAGCTGGTTCATCCGCGCCAAAGCGATGCGCTTATTTTTCTCAGAGCCTAGAATGGTCAAGCCTACGCGCTGCTTGGTAATCAAGGCTAGGTCAAAGCTGTGCAACCAGCCATCGATCTTCTCCATATCTCTACGAATCACCGTCTTGTTCACATAATACTGTGAAGCTAGATCCTGGACGGTCACAGGCTTGGCATTCATCAAGAGCCGATAGGCGAGATGAAGCACCCTTTCCTCATCCGACTCATGTTGGGCTGTACTCTCGTCCGCATACAGTCGATGGAACAATTCATTCTGATCCGCTTCACCCATCTCCAGATAAATGCCGCGTCCCGGCCTTCTCACCAGATTGGCATCAGAATGCTTGATGATATAATCTTCAATTACTTTCAGATCGTTGCGGATCGTCTTTTCAGAGCAGTCGGTCAGATCCGCCAGATCCTGCGCTAACCACAACCGGTCCGGTTCAGTTAACAACATGCGTAAAATTTCCATTTGCCTTTTATTCATTCCATTCTCCCATCTTCCAAAATAAAGAATGTCCAGGGCATTTCGAGCTATATTTTTGCTGGTTTTGTGTTGACTTTAAGTATACTCCAAGTAGTACATTTAAAGCATGGTGGCCGCCAAATTCAAGAATAATGAAAAGAGGAATCGCTTATGACTATTGGAAAAACAGCTCTTATTACTGGGGCCAACAAAGGCATCGGGTATGAAACAGCCAGACAATTGGGGGGGATGGGTCTTACAATCCTGATTGGCTCACGAAATGAGCAGAGCGGCCGGGAAGCGGTGGCTAAGTTGGCTAATGAGGGAGTAGAAGCCCGATTGATTTTGTTAGACGTGACGAATCAAAGTACGATTGATTCCGCAGTCCAACAGATCAAACAAGAATTCGGTTCCCTTGATGTACTCATCAACAATGCCGGCGTATCTCGGGGAGGAGCCACTCCTCCAAGTCAGTTCTCTTTGGACGATTTAAGAGAAACGTATGAAACAAACTTGTTCGGTTTGGTCGCCGTAACGCAAGCCATGCTACCTTTATTGCAAGAATCTCCATGCGGTAGAATCGTTAACTTGTCGAGTGGTCTTGGTTCGTTAACCTATAATAGCGATCCTGAGCATGAGCATGCCCAATTTAATTTGCTTGCCTACAATAGCAGCAAAGCAGCGGTTAATATGTTCACCGTCACCCTTGCCAAAGAATTCAAAGACTCACCTCTCAAAATTAATTCGGCTGACCCTGGCTTTACCGCCACTGACTTAAATGGCTTTACAGGACCGGGCTCGGTACAGCAAGCTGCTGCTGTCGTTGTTCGTTTAGCCACTTTAAATAATGACGGGCCGACAGGAGGATTTTTCGACGCCAACGGAGAAGTACCTTGGTAACTGCTACTAAGGAGCTGAATACTTTGCAAGAAATTCCGGAGACGATAACCTCTATTAGCCAAGCCGCAGAACTAACAGGTTTAACAGAAGATACCATACGCTATTATGAGCGAATTGGCTTGCTGCCTTATGCGGAACGAAAGGCTAACGGCCACAGGTTCTACAGTAGAGATCAGATTCTGGGGATTATCTTTTTAACCCGATTAAAAGCCACTGGAATGACTATAGAGGAAATGAAGCATTATCGAGAACTTTCGGAGCAAGGTAACATTACCCTTCCTGACAGATACTCCTTACTTGAAAAACATAATCAGAAGATTCAACAAGAAATTTCCAGACTGATGGAAACTCAAAAAATTATTGAATATAAGCTCAATCACTATCGTGACCTCTCTACCAATCCTGATCTTAGCGATACGAATTGCAACCCTATAACACCCAGCACCAATCCCCTTTTTTAAGGGGTTTTTTTATTTCCAGCGGGAGATTGATGGAGCTCCCTTAATTCCCTATAATCCAAATATAGCATGAATTTCTAGGGGGAATAACGATGATCACCTATATGAGATGCAACGACGTCAGCATGGAACACATTTTCCAAGCATTTTCGCTTGGGTTCTCGGATTATTCCATTCGCCTGACCACGGATCAGGACGATTTCGCAGCACGTTTTTTTGGTCCAGAGGGTAATACACGGAATCACTCTTTCCTTGCCATGGATGAGGATCAACCGATCGGCTTAATTCTCGGCGGTGTCCGGCAGTTCGACGGGTACAAGACCATGCGTTGCGGCACGCTATGCATCGCTCCGGCTTACCGCGGTCAGGGGATTAGCAACAAGTTGCTGGAATTACATAAACAAACAGCCATCTCCGCGGGTTGCCAGCAGCTATGGCTCGAAGTCATCAAGGATAATCATCGGGCCGTCAAATTATATGAAAAGCAAGGCTATCAGCCACGCTATACGCTGAAATACTACAACGGCACTCTGCCCTCCGCGCCACCCGCTGCCCTCTCATCTTCGTATATTCTTAAGGAAGTTACATTTGATGACATCGCAGCTTTTCGAAAGACCCTTATCGACTGCCACATCCATTGGCAAAGTGACACACCTTATTACGCCACCAGTACACAGGAAGCTTTTCTCGGCATCTACGAAGTAAATCAAACGTGCCTCGGCATGGTGAGCATGAGTGCTAAGGGTAAAATCAACTTTCTTTGGGTCGATCCTAAGCATCGCAACCAAGGATTAGGATGCGCCCTCCTTCATAGAGCAGCAGAGATCCAAAAAGATTGAGAAGGTGAACATCTGTCTGTCTGACAATGATTCTCTTGAAGGCTTTATCCAAAAAATAGGTCTCTTGAAAGACCCCATTGAGCAATATGAAATGGGTATGCCGCTGAAGGTCGATCATGTTGTACAATGATCAACCTTCTTCCTATCCATGCTCCCCTGCTTGATTCACCTACATCTATCATTTCTGAGAACGATTGATATACACTGATTTGACCAATGCGCACATATAAAGATCATCATATTTTCCTAACGTAAATTCATATTGGGAGAGGAGCCCTTCTTGCCGAAAGCCTGCTTTTTCAAGCAACCGCAAGGATTGTGCATTCTCTGGCTCTACTAGCGCCTGAATGCGGTTCAATGAGAGGGTGTTAAACCCATAGTCGATTACAGCTGCAAGTACCTCCGACATTAGCCCTTGGCCCCAATAGACTCTGGACAATTCATAGCCCATTTCTGCCCGGTGATGACGTTGATCCCAGTTATGAAATCCGCAAGAACCGATGATTTTACCTTCATTTGTTTGAATAGCCCAGCGGATTCCCTGATCTGTCTCAAAAATCTGATCATACCAACTAATCTCATCCAGCGCATCCTGTTCAGACTCAAACGGGCTCAGTCCATAAAACTTCATAACCTGCTCATCTGAAAAGTATTCCAACATGTCCTTGCTGTCCGTCGCTACCATTTTTCGTAATATGAGACGTTCAGTCGTTATAACCGGAAACTCACCTTTCACATTCTCACCTCTTGTTGCCTTATTCGCTTTTGCCAGTTCTTCTTGCATACCCATGCCTCCTGAGTTCAATATTCGCTTATCGTTACTTTCTTCTTCCAAACATATCACACATTCCGCAGGAAACTTCAAGACAGACGTACATTCAGCATGGTCAAAATTATGGGGTAGATCCAAACAGGATGGCGGCGTTATCAAAAACATACGGGAATTCTACTCTGTTTAGACGGTGGGGAGCAACAGTTTTTGATTGTATATTTTTTGTAATCGGGTATATTTGTTTTTTTATTTCTGTCATTCAAATAACGGACAGATGGTTTTTGCCTTTAGCGATTGCAACCCGTTGTATTCTGCTTATTGCTTTCTTCAGCTATTATTTACTTTTGGATGGTTACACAGGCTATACGCTGGGTAAGTTCGTTTTTCGTATTAAGGTGGTTAACGGGGAAGGAAAGCCTCCTGGTTTTCTTAAATCACTCATTCGTACGCTGCTCAGGCTAATCGATACCAATCCATTGCTAATGGGTGGGATACCCGCTGGTATCAGTGTGTTAGTAACTGCATCAAGACAACGAATTGGTGATTTAGCTGCAGGTACATATGTTGTAAAGGTACGGGATTTAGAGCCGATTAGCAAAAAGACAATGAAACGTTCGCTCTTTATATTTTTTACCGCAATGGTGATCTTAGGAGCCTCGTTTGTAAATGCTATTTTTATACTTGCAGACAGTTACGTACCTCCTGAAGTTCCGGTGAGCAAGAAAGAGCAAAGCTATGTAAGTAAAGATGGACGATTTCAAATCACGGCCCCGCTGGACTGGTCAACAGACCCGGACCGTGAAGGAAAGGCAGAGATTGCAATATTCAATCCGTACATCCAAAAGTCCGTTGTGGTACTATCCCACTCAAAAAAGCAATTGGGCAATATAACTCTTCAACAGTACGGTAAGAAAGCTGAAAATAACTTAACCAAAGAGTGGAACCTGTCCAGTGTAGGACCTGTCTCTAACACAACCATTTATGGATATCCTGCCCTTGAGTTCGTGATTAAAGGCAAGAAAGATGTGGACAAATATGTTACCCATGTAGCGATTATTGAGACCGAAAGGTATTACTACCAGGTGCTTGGATATACACCAGCGTCTAAAGATGCCCGTTTAAAGAAAGAACTACACGACATTACCTATAGCTTCCGCGAGGTTCGTCATTAGACAGCGTGGCTGGCAATAAAAAGGATAGACACAAAAAGCAGGTGCTCCTATGAGCCCTGTTTTTTTGCGTACAACTATACTCTTCCTTAGATTACACTGAATACAAAAATATATAATATCGTCTAATGGATTATCATAATACGCTGCAATTTCACATCTATGATAAAATTGACTGACATGTTCGGTAATCCGCCTTATCATATTGTTCAGATGCACAATGAATTGAAAACCCTTTCATTAAGGTGGTCCATTAAAATACGCTATATCACTATAGATAAAGGAGGAATCCGGATTTTGTTTCAGCTCTCCGAAAAACAAGCTCAAGACATCGTAGACAAAATGATGAAGGATATTCCATACAATATCAATATTATGAATGAACGAGGCATCATCATTGGCAGCGGCGAGAGTGAACGAATCGGAACCATTCACCAAGGAGCTGTTCAGGCGCTCGAAACTGGGAAAATGGTTGAAGTGTGGCAGGACGGCCACTATGAGAAAAAAGGAACCAATGAACCGATTGTCATTCATCATGAGTTAGTTGGTGTCATTGGTATTTCAGGCAATCCCGATGAAGTGCGTCCTTTTTGCAATATTGTTAAAACTACGGTGTCTCTCCTGATTGAACAGCGCATCTCGCTGGAGCATCTGGTTCACGAAGCCAACCGCAAAAAATCTGTGCTGGAAATGTTGTTAAATCATCAGGGAGCCTACACGCAAAAAATAAAAAAAGAAGCCGCTCAATATCACATTGATTTGCTTCTAAAAACTTCGGCTGTATATGTAAAGTATCTGCCTGCTGATCCAGCTCATTTAGGCGAGTTGTCCAATATATTCATGCAGCATCCGTCCTTTCGTATGGAGGAAGACTGCTATCTCATCCTGATACAAAATCAGGAGCCGACAGACAAACTGCTAGAGCCACTTGTGCGTAGCCATCCCGATGTGCTGATTACGGTCAGCAGACAGGAGCACAACATTGCGGATGTTTATATGCAAGCCAAGTCAGCTATGAATGTTTTACTGGCTTTGCGCCCGCCTGTGCAAAAAATTTCTTTTGCGGAAGTCGAGTTTCTGGTCAAATTGAGTCAAACGAACCTGACGAACACGATCTATCTGGTTAGCAAGTTGGAAGATACTGTGGATTTGCTGGATACCCTGCGAAGCTTTATTAACCATAACGGCAGTGTCTCCTTTACCGCAGATGAATTAAATATTCACCGAAATACGCTGCAATACCGCCTGAAGCGCATCCATACCTTAACCGGTAAAGATCCCCGGAACCTCCTTCAGCTTTTTGAGCTTACGCATGGCTTATTGGCACTGTATCAATGAACTGCTGTTTCACGCCAGACCATGCGCCAGTAATATCCTATTTCCGCTCGCCGTCACTCCCCAATTTCTCAGTCAATCCGGCTTTGGCTAAGTTCGGGATTACAGGCGAGCGCTCGTATTATATCGTATTTGTATGATGCCGTTTTATGTTTATAACCCACTTCTCCATCTGTTCATTTCTCGCTGAACTGAAGTACTCTTGCGATATTCTCGCACGTACGCTCTACGTTTTGCGGCCCTTCGGCCAGCAGCTTACCGAGCTCCGAGGCTCCCGGCACGATGCCAAACACCGCATCTATCCCTTCCTTGTACAACGTGTCGATCCCTTCCCCGATATAACCTGCGACCGCAATGACCTTTTTACCAGACTGTTTTGCCGCCTGAGCTACTCCATAAGGAGTTTTACCGAATTTGGTCTGAAAATCAATACCGCCTTCCCCCGTCAAAACGATATCGGCAGTGGCGAGCTTTTGTTTTAAACCGGTGTATTCAATCACAATTTCAATGCCTTTTTGCAGCGCTGCCTGAGTGAAAATTAATAAGCCCGCACCCAATCCACCTGCTGCGCCTGCGCCTGGAAGATCGCGCACATCCTTGCCCAGCTGCTGCTTCACCACATCGGCGTAATGAGCAAGATTGGCATCCAATTGCTGCACCATCTCCGGGGTTGCCCCTTTTTGTGGCCCGAATACTTGAGATGCCCCATGCTCTCCGCACAGCGGATTTGTCACATCACAGGCTACAATCAGTTGTACCTGCGACAAGCGGTCATCCAGTGATGAAATATCAACGCTGGCCAGCTCGCCCAGACTACCGCCGCCGCGCGGAAGAGTATTGCCTGTTGCATCCAAAAATCTGACGCCCAGCGCTTCCGCCATTCCTGTACCGCCATCATTCGTTGCGCTTCCACCAATGCCGATGATAATTTTTCGAATTCCCTGGTTCAGACATTCACGGATTAACTCCCCTGTGCCGTAGGTTGTTGTCTTTAACGGGTTTTTGTTATCCTTGTTAACCAGATGGATTCCACTGGCGGATGCCATCTCGATTGCCGCTGTGGTGCCGTCTCCCAGCAGGCCGTATGCAGCAGTTACAGGTTCTCCAAGCGGCCCTGTCACCTCGATATAACGAATCTGCCCGCCTGTCGCATCCACCAGTGACTGCACCGTTCCTTCACCGCCGTCCGCCATCGGTACGTGGACATAATTCGCCGCCGGATAGACCTTGCGCAGTCCTTTCTCCATCGCGATACACACTTCTTTAGCCGTCATGCTTTCTTTAAAAGAATCTGGTGCCAGCACAAATGTTTTCTCTCTCATCTTCTCACCCCATCGTGAATATTAAAGTAAAAATCCATACATGATTGTCGCTACAATTGCCATCGTTCCACCCACAATAGCTTCGTAAGGAATCAATCCCATCCGTTGTTTAATGCTCATTTTCATGCTGTCTGCCGTGACGTGAAAATAGTTGCCCTGCGGCAAGGAATCAATGACTGTAGCTCCTGTATGCACCATCACAGCTGCAGCAAGCGGGGCCGTTCCCATGTTCAGAATGGCTTCCCCAAACGAGCCTGTCGCCAAAATAACGCCAGTCGAGGTGGACGCCGTAGCAGCTGCCATCAGAATACCTGCAAGCGGTGCCAAAAATGTACCGGAAACTCCCGAAGCTTCAATCAGGCCAACCACCTGAGCAGACAAGTTGGAGGCAGAGATCAGACCCGCAATCCCACCTGCACCGATCAAAATCAGCACGGTCGCCGTCATTTTATTCAAACCGGAGGCCGAATACTTCAGGATATTGCGCCCTTGTCCCATGGCCAGCATACCCACAATCCCAGCGATCGGCAAAATGTACATCGCATCCACCTTGAAATTCGAAAGTGCTTCAATACCAGAGATGGAACCAATCGGGTTAATCATCAGCAAAATAACAGCTACCAGCGGGGCTACAATCGCCCGTCCCAACGGCGGGTATTTCGATGTATCGACATCACTGTCCATGATATCCTGGTCGGACACCTTCACACCTTTGGTTTTCAACATAGATGCCACCAAAACAGTCATGATTAAACCGCATATCGCAGGAACCACTCCTGCCAACATCACGTGGCTTAAATCCAGATTAAATCCGCGCGCCGCTGCAATCGTATTAGGATTGGGAGAGATGATGTTCCCCGCTTTTCCGCCTCCAGACAAAGCCAACAGGAGCGCCAGCTTGGAAATCCCCATTTTGTTACCGACCGACAATGCAATAGGTGCCACAATCAGCACGGCAACGGGAATAAATACACCTACCGCCGTAATAATCATCGTCGCCAAGGCTAGTGCGAGTATCGCTTTACTGCCGCCGAACTTCTTTACAATAGCCTGCGCAATCGTCTCCGCTGCCCCGGATTCCATCATTACACCTGCCAATACACCTGCGGCAAGCACACGAATGACCGTCCCCATCACACTTTGCGTACCGCTTATTAACACGCTGATCGTCTGTTCCAAATTGGCTCCGCCCAATAAAGCGCCTACAATAGCTCCCAAAAATAAAGCGTAAACCGGATTCAGCTTTCTTAATATCAGAATAATTGCAATAGCCAGCCCTGCCAGAGCTCCTATCCAACTGATCGTCAATCCTTCCATCTGTCTAACCCCCCGGGCAATTTTTGATTACGCTTTCATTATATCGATTGCCGCACGTTAAAAATATTGAAGAACAGACGAAATTGATTGTGCATTTGAACAAAAAATCCGAACAGATCTATGTCTTAATATGCCATTTTCATTTTATGTATAGTGGCGTTACAAAACAAATTTAATGTATACGCTTGCAAATTTAAAATTTCAGATTATAATACCTGTATACAAGTATACTTGATTAATTGAGAAGGTGAAATGATGGTCGAATCAGAATTCCTATATCCCTCCAAATGGCTTTTAAAAGCCTCTGCTGGTGATCGCGTAACATCCGAGCTTAGAATGCGCATTATTTCTGGCGGGATTGAAAGCGGTACCATATTATCTGAAAATAAACTAGCTGCTGATTTCACTGTAAGTCGCTCACCCATTCGTGAAGCGTTAAAAATACTGGCATCCGAAAATATCATTCGATTAGAAAGAATGGGAGCCGTTGTTATTGGTTTATCAGAAAAAGAAATAGAAGAAATTTATGATGTCCGTCTGCTCATAGAATCCTTCGTATTTGAACGTCTTGTAAAGATGGACACTAATGATTTGGCGAAGGAACTTAGTAAAATTCTCGAAATGATGAAAGTCGCCGTCAAATATAGTGATGCTGATGAGTTTTCATATCAAGATGTCTTGTTCCATGAAACGATTATTCGTGCTGTCAATCATTCACATATTCTGATGATCTGGAATAATTTAAAGCCTGTTATGGAAAGTCTCATTATTTTGTCGATGCGTATGCGTTTCACTGAAAAGTATGAAGATTTTACACGGATTATAAACAATCACGAACTTTATATTGAAGCAATCAAAGTAAAAGATAGAGACCTCATGATCAAGTCTTTACATGAAAACTTTGATGATGTTCAAGGTAAAGTAGAAGACCTATGGATGTCACAACAAATGCTATCTAAAGGAGTCGTGCAACAAAATGACTAACTATATGTTGGGTATAGATATCGGAACCACAAGTACGAAAGCCGTTCTATTTAGCGAAAAAGGCGAAGTCATCCAACAAGAGAATATTGGATACCCGCTTTATACACCGGATATAGCGACAGCTGAACAAAACCCAGAAGAGATTTTTCAGGCTGTCCTGCAAGCCACTTCGAATATCATGAAACATCACTCACAAAAAAAGCTATCGTTTGTTTCATTTAGCAGTGCCATGCATAGTGTCATTGCCATGGATGAAAATGACCGCCCACTGACGTCTTGTATCACTTGGGCAGATAATCGAAGTGAAGCATGGGCACATAAAATAAAAGATGAGCTGAATGGCCATGAAGTCTATAGACGAACAGGAACACCCATTCACCCCATGTCACCCTTAACAAAAATAGCTTGGATTGTGAATGACCTTCCTGAAACCGCTGTCAAGGCTAAAAAGTATATCGGAATTAAAGAATATATTTTTAAAAAGTTCTTTGATCAATATGTAGTGGATTATTCCCTAGCTTCTGCCATGGGTATGATGAATCTAGAAAAATTAGATTGGGATGAAGGGGCATTAAAAATTGCTGGTATAACCCCTTCTCAATTATCTGAGCTTGTGCCAACAACCAGGATATTTACCAACTGTAATTCAGATTTAGCAAAAAAGATGGGGATCGATCCACAAACATCGTTTGTCATTGGAGCTAGCGATGGAGTCCTTTCTAATCTAGGTGTAAATGCGATACGAAAAGGTGAAGTTGCCGTTACAATCGGGACAAGCGGAGCTATTCGAACCATTATAGACAAGCCTCAAACAGACGAAAAGGGAAGAATATTTTGTTATGCCTTAACAGAAAAGCACTGGGTTATTGGGGGGCCGGTGAACAATGGCGGGATGGTCCTTCGCTGGATCCGTGACGAACTTGCCTCATCAGAAGTAGAAACAGCGAAAAGACTAGGAATTGATCCATATGATGTACTAACCAAGATTGCTGAACGTGTAAGACCAGGATCTGACGGATTGTTATTCCATCCATACCTGGCTGGTGAACGTGCGCCATTATGGAACCCAGACGTACGTGGCTCATTCTTCGGTTTAACGATGTCACATAAGAAAGAACATATGATTCGCGCAGCCCTAGAAGGAGTCATTTACAATTTGTACACCGTATTTTTAGCATTAACCGAATGTATGGACGGTCCTGTGACCCGAATTCAAGCTACTGGAGGCTTCGCAAGATCAGATGTTTGGCGGCAAATGATGTCTGACATATTCTCATCTGAAGTCGTCGTTCCAGAAAGCTACGAAAGTTCTTGTCTAGGAGCTTGTATTTTAGGCTTGTATGCCACCGGACAAATCCAGTCCTTTGAAGTCGTTTCTGAAATGATTGGCAGTACCAACAAACATACACCAAAAGAAGAAGCGACCAAGGAATATAGGAAATTGCTGCCGATTTTCATTAACCTATCCAGAGTATTAGAAGATGATTATACACGGATTTCCAATTATCAAAGAAGCTTAATTAAACACTAAAAAGATAAAAAGCAGGGGGTAATTACAATGCCATTAGTTATCGTAGCGATTGGAATTTTAGCATTATTAGTTTTAATAATGGGCTTCAAATTGAATACCTTTATTTCATTAATCATTGTATCGTTCGGCGTCGCTTTAGCACTTGGAATGCCATTAGAGGAAATTGTCAAAACCATCGAAGCCGGATTAGGCGGAACTCTTGGTCACTTAGCGTTAATCTTTGGACTTGGAGCGATGTTAGGTAAGTTGATCGCTGATTCTGGTGGTGCTCAACGAATTGCCATGACCCTCGTAGACAAATTTGGTGAAAAAAATATCCAATGGGCAGTCGTAGCTGCTTCATTCATTATCGGTGTGGCGTTATTTTTTGAAGTAGGATTAGTATTGTTAATTCCAATCATATTTGCCATTTCAAAAGAATTAAAAGTTTCTATTTTATATCTCGGGATTCCGATGGTTGCAGCTTTATCCGTAACACATGGTTTCTTACCTCCACATCCAGGGCCAACAGTTATTGCTGGTGAATATGGCGCGAACCTTGGTGAGGTTTTACTTTACGGTTTCATTATTGCCATTCCAACCGTTATTTTAGCTGGACCTGTATTTACTAAGCTTGCCAAAAAACTCGTACCTGCATCATTTACGAAAACCGGTAATATCGCCTCTTTAGGTGAACAAAAAGTATTTAAATCCGAGGAAACTCCGGGATTTGGTATCAGTGTATTTACTGCAATGCTTCCTGTTATTTTAATGTCTATTGCTACGGTTATTACTTTGCTTCAAAAAACAATGGGATTTGAAGATAGCAGTTTACTAGCAGCGATCCGTTTTATTGGTGATGCATCAACTTCCATGTTAATTTCCTTACTGGTAGCTGTCTACACCATGGGAATAGCACGAAAAATTCCAATCAAAAATGTAATGGCATCTTGTACAACGGCTATTACTCATATTGGGATGATGCTCTTAATCATTGGGGGTGGCGGAGCCTTCAAACAAGTACTGATTAATGGCGGCGTAGGTGACTATGTGGCTGAATTATTCAATGGAACTACATTATCACCCATCTTACTTGCCTGGATTATCGCTGCAATATTACGTATTTCCTTAGGTTCTGCAACTGTTGCAGCTTTAACAACCGCTGGTTTAGTTATTCCGATGTTAGGACAATCCGACGTTAATCTTGCTTTAGTTGTGCTTGCAACGGGAGCGGGTAGTTTAATAGCTTCACATGTTAACGATGCTGGTTTCTGGATGTTTAAAGAATATTTTGGTTTAAGCATGAAAGAAACATTTGCAACATGGACATTGCTTGAGACCATCATTTCTGTAGCTGGATTAGGATTTATTTTAGTACTAAGTTTATTCGTATAAATCATGATTCCCGGGCGGTAGATCCCCACTTATTTTTCTTAGAATCTTCTAAGCCTATAAGTGAGGATCTACGGCCTATTCATTTCAAATAAAAGGAGCAGAAAAAATGTCCAACACAATTGGTGTCATTGGTTTAGGGGTAATGGGCCGTAATATCGCTTTAAACATGGCTGGTAAGGGTGAGCAAGTCGCTGTCTATAATTATACGAGGGATTTAACGGATGATCTTGTTAAAAAAAGTGAAGGTCACTCCATCCATCCCTACTACGAAATTCAAGATTTTGTTTACTCCTTAAAAACTCCAAGGAAAATCTTCCTTATGGTAACAGCGGGCAAACCGGTCGATTCGGTAATAGGTACATTAGTACCCTTTCTTGAAGCAGGCGATGTGATCATGGACGGTGGTAACTCCCATTACAAAGATACGGAACGTAGATATGATGAATTGGAGTCAAAAGGAATCGGTTATTTGGGAATCGGTATCTCCGGCGGCGAAGTCGGGGCTTTAAATGGACCTTCAATCATGCCTGGTGGAGATAAAAACGTATATGAAAAAGCAGCTCCTATTCTAACAAAAATAGCAGCCCAAGTGGACGGAGACCCTTGCTGTGTTTATATGGGTCCAAAAGGGTCCGGTCACTTTGTAAAAATGGTACATAACGGAATCGAGTATGCAGATATGCAGTTAATCGCAGAAACCTATACATTTTTAAGAAAAAGGTTACGTTTATCTGTGAATGAAATTGCTGATATCTTTGAAATATGGAATCAAGGGGAACTGAAAAGTTATTTAATCCAAATCACAGCAGAGATTTTACGGAAAAAGGATGATGTAACAGGCTTACCACTAATCGATGTGATTCTTGATAAAACAGGGCAAAAGGGCACAGGTAAATGGACAAGCATTCAAGCAATTGACAATGGGATCCCATCATCCATTATTACAGAGTCATTGTTTGCCCGTTACATCTCCTCTTTAAAAGAAGAACGAGTTTATGCAGAAAATATTCTAACAGGACCAGGGATTGATCAGCGAAGTTTAGATAAAGATGTGTGGATTGAGTACATTAGACAAGCTTTTTATATGGGTAAGATTTGTGCCTACGCGCAAGGATTTATACAATATAAAATGACTTCTGAACTTTACGGATGGAATTTACCTTTACAGGATATAGCCCTTATTTTCCGTGGTGGTTGCATCATTCGTGCTGAATTCTTAAACGTAATAAGCGAAACATATCAAGAACAGCCGAATTTGGCTAATCTATTAATCGCCTCGTATTTTGCTGAAAAAGTTAAAGAGTATCAAAAAGGATTACGAAAAGTTGTCTGTGAGGGTATTAATTCTGGCACTTCGTTTCCATGTTTAAGTGCTTCACTTACTTATTATGATAGTTACCGGACAGGCATTTCGAATGCTAACCTTTTGCAAGCACAAAGGGATTATTTTGGTGCCCATACTTATGAACGAAGTGATGCAGCAGGGTCCTTTCACACAAACTGGCAGTGATCGATAGTGGTAGTAAATCTCCAGTGTCTATGCTATTTCATCTCATTTTTGAACGATCGAACTCGTTGCTTCTGTCGTACCTTTTGCCTCACCATGTCCTGTACCAAATAGGTTCAGTACCACCACGCCAATAACAATTAAAGCAATACCTGCGATACTTCCTGTATTGATTTTTTCTTTCCAAATCAATACTGAAATAAGCGTTGTAGCAACAGTTCCTACACCTGACCAGATGGCATAAGTCATATTTAAGGGGAGCGTCTTAAGGGATAAGGAGATAAAGAAGAAAGAGATCACGAACGCCACAATTGTGAATAAAGTCGGATACAGTCTGGTGAAACCTTCTGAAGCTTTAAGCATTGAAGTTCCAACAAGTTCACCAACAATAGAGATTGCCAAGAAAAGATAAGCCATTATTCATTCTCCTTTATATATGTTTTCAATTCTCCCATCATTTTTTGCCTCATTTCTTCATTGGGAGGAGCAAGCCCAAACATTTCAGCAAACCACAAACCGTCTATAGCTAATCGGACTATCGTGGAACGAACGGGGTCCAATTGGTCGTTTTCAATTTTATTTTGGATATCCTCATACTCGTCCTGAAGTAATTTTAACATGTGAGGGTTCGTAAACTGTGCTGCTGAGAGAGCGGTATACAGGTCACTTGCATTCCGATCGCCAGAAAATGATGTATTCATATACGCGCGAGTCCATCTTCCTTTGGAATGCATATCGTTTTCTGCTCTCTCATTAAATTCGGAGACAAAGCTGGTCGATAGTTGTTCAACCATTCCCAAAATCAATTCATCTTTATTCGGAAAATGGTAAAGCAATCCTCCTTTACTTATTCCCGCTTTCTTAGCCACCGCTTCTAACGTTAATTTCTCTACTCCTTCTTCATGCACAATCATCGAGGCCGCTTTAAGAATTAATTCTCTTTTTAATGCTTTTTTAGTTGTATTCATATTGATCACCCCTCTTTACTATACCGTCCAGACGGTTTTATTTCAAGTGGGTTAAAGTTATGGATTGGGTATGTAAGCCTAATTGAGTTGGATTAGGTTTTGATACGTTAGGTTTAAGCTAAATAAAAAGAAGCCTTGGGCGTATAACATTTCAGCCAAGACTTCGTCAAATAAACATCTACCCAGCCCAGACATTTGGTAAAAGTTCGCATCTGTTGGGTTTTAAGTGCCACCTATAGTTTAACTCTGCACATATTGTCTCAGCCATTGGAGCGCGGGACGTTCCGTGCCGTTAGAATTCAGCAGATGTGTGTTCGGCTTCCAAGTTTGTCCCTGGATATACCCCCAGAGCGTAACTCCCTTCACCGCAGAATGCTTCCATAATACCGGAAATTTCTCCTTGTATCTGGCAAGCTGGGTGTTATCGTCTCCAGTTATATCCAGTTCCGACACATAGATTGGCAATCCTGTTGCCGCCAGCTTGTTCAGTACAGTGTTCATTGTGTTAACTGAAACAGTGTCCATGCTAAACTGGTGGCATTGAATACCAATTCCGTCAATCAGGCCTCTGCTCTTGAGCTGATTAATAATATAGACATATTGGTCGGTTAACGAGGGATCGTTGATAATTCCATATTCATTAATCATCAGCTTGGCATTTGGAAAAGCTTGTCTTGCCTGTTGGAACGACCATATGACCCAATCCCATCCGGTCGACCCGTCACCGCCTATGGCATTGCGGAAGGATGGCTTCTGATGCAGGGGCTCATTCACCACATCTATAAACTCCGCATTCGGATAGCGTTGACCTGCTGCTTTAATCCACTGGGTCACTTCCGCCTTCTGATCAGCAGCCGACAGTCCGCTAATCCAACCTGGCTCCTGAGCACCCCATACCAATGTATGGAACTTGAACGGGAAGCCATTGTTACGGGCATAATTATAAGCGGTATCCGCCTGCGACCAGTTCATGTTGTTACGGCTGCCTTCAACCGACCCCCATTTGGTCGAATTCTCTGGCGTCACCTGGTTCCAGTATGTTCCGAAACTTGCAGGGACACTTCCAGCAATGATATTCCCCAGGAATTTGCCACCGTTCGCCATACTGGCACTAGCCGGGTTTATCAGAACTGATGATAACAACACACCCGCCAACGCCAAGCTGCTTACCAACTTGCCCACTTTAAATTTCGACATAAAATCTCCTCCTCATACGTATAGTTTTTAATATTCCTATCTCTAAATAAATCGCTTACATTTCCAATTATAAGAATGAAAGGTTATTGTCCGCTACATGTAAAAGTAAAGATTTTACCCGAAAAACTTTACATCATTGCGGGGTGACTGAACACCCTGGTGCTCCTTTAACACATCGTTTCGATTAAAATCTAGCCAGAACGATCATTTATTGATAACACGATAGAAGTGACACTTACACTGCTTAAGTAATTCGGATTGAATTCAATTTTTACGAATGGGAATCACTATACGACAGTTTAAAGGGCACCCAATCGGGTGCCCTTTGTGCGTAACACATGTTTTCACATATGCTGGTATAAAACATGCGTAACAATTGCGGATAAGGATGGAAGTTTTATTAATGCCCGCGATGTTTTTCTTTCGCTTTTTTCTCCTTTAATTCCCTTATCCGTGCCTTCATGGATTCCCTTTGCTGTTTAGAGTAAGCATGTTTCTCCAACTTGCGCTTCTCATACTCTAACTTTAAGGCCTCTTGTGCGTTGGAAGAGACCCCCTTCTGCCTTAATTCATACGCTGCCTGTCTTGCTAGCCGCTTCGGATTGACCTTCTTCGTTTCAGACCACTTTATAGCCACCTCTTGTGAGAGCCGACCAACAAGTTCCCACATTTCCTCACGGATAAAATGGAGAATTTCCTCGTCCTTAGGCTCTGTACCAAAGATGTGCCTAGCTGCCTTCAATTTCCCTTGGTCCTGCTCCTCCACGACTCCAACCCAATACTGTCCATCATGATAAACTGTAAGCTTCATTTTAATCCCCCTCATTTTAAATCGAAACGATGGACATCCCGAGGGGGGAAGGTTACTGACATGGTACTCTTGGAATCTGAGAGTCATTCATGCGTCTGGACTACCAACCAGACTGTGTTTTTTCGTCCCAGAAAAAGTATAGTTGCCTTACTGGAAAACAGCAAGACAAAAAGATTAATTCTGTATGAAATTGTAAACCGCTGATATGTATTAGAGTGAACCTGGATATAGAGTATACTATATGAGTATAAGTTCGATACACGATGACATTATATATGTAATGGTATTCAAATACAGCGCAGAAGAGGTTGAAAATGAGTCAGAAGCATTTTACAGATTACGCATTAAGTGAAGAAATTGTAAGAGCGCTGAATAGCTTGGGCTATGAGACGCCAACAGAGATTCAGACGGAAGTCATTCCAGTTGCGCTTGAGAAGAAGGACCTTGTTGCCAAATCGCAAACAGGTAGCGGCAAAACAGCGGCATACGGTATTCCACTTTGTGAGCTAGTAGATTGGAATGAGAATAAGCCCCAAGCTTTAATCCTGACGCCAACCCGTGAACTTGCATTACAGGTCACCGAGGACATCACGAATATTGGACGCTTTAAGCGGATAAAAGCGACGCCCCTTTATGGAAAACATCCTTTTCATATCCAAAAGGCCGAGTTAAAACAAAGAACACATATGGCTGTAGGTACGCCAGGACGTGTACTGGACCATATTGAACGAGGCACGCTATCGTTAGATCGAATGGCCTACCTCGTGATTGATGAAGCTGACGAGATGCTGAATATGGGCTTTATCGAGCAAGTTCAGTCGATCATTCAGGCCCTGCCTAGTGACCGGGTTACCATGTTATTCTCCGCTACTTTTCCTGAGGATGTAGCCAGACTGTCACACAAGTATATGAACGATCCTGTTGAAATTGAAATAAAAGCAGCCGGTATAACGACCGCTACAATTGATCACTCTCTTATTCAGGTGAAGGAGTCAGACAAGCTGGCACTACTGCAAGATCTGCTGATTGTTGAGAATCCTGACAGCTGCATTATTTTCTGTCGTACGCAGGAGAATGTAGATACATTATTCAGAGCATTGGCTGATCTTGAATATCCATGTGATCGCATTCATGGTGGCATGGAGCAAGACGAGCGATTTGAGGTAATGAATGCATTTAGAAGGGGTCAATTCCGTTACTTGATCGCGACAGATGTTGCCGCCAGAGGAATTGATATCACGAATATCACCCATGTCATTAACTACGATATTCCCCTTGAGAAGGAAAGCTATGTTCACCGCACAGGACGTACGGGACGTGCTGGCAAAACGGGTAAAGCCATTTCCCTCATCACTCCTAAGGATGGCCGAAGATTAGCTGATATTGAAGCATATATTGGGTTCGCGATTCCGCAGGTAAAGGCTCCCTCGGAAGAGGCTGTTGACCTCCGTAGAGAAGATTTTGGGCAGAAACTGCATGTAAAAACCGCACTCAAAAAAGATAAGCGCGAGCAACTAAACCAACAGATTATGAAGCTGAACTTTAACGGCGGTAAGAAGAAAAAACTTAGAGCTGTCGACTTCGTGGGGACCATCGCTAAGCTTGACGGGGTCACCGCAGATGATATCGGGATTATTACGATTCTGGATTATGCGACAGATGTTGAGATTCTGAATGGTAAAGGTCCACTGGTGCTTGAGATTATGAAGAATACAACCGTAAAGGGTAAGCTGTTAAAGGTACGTAAAGGGAATAAGTAGAAGATACGCTGCACTAAAGAGGGTGAGGCAATCCCGCCCAGCATAGCCGATGGTTTTCGTTAGCTATACGGGCGGGATTGCCGAGTTTATCTCTTGATTGTTTAATCAATACAGCAAATATGTATAACAATATAATGAATGGTAATGACGAAATGAAAATTTCAGCGCCCTGGTCTGTTTTCACACGTTCAACTAGCAGCCACCACATAGGTACGGATATAATCCACACCAAGACATTAGAGATGATTACATAAAAAGTATTTTTCCATAACAGACAAAACAAAATTGCAATAATGGCCGGAACAGTCCATGAACCTATCGTATGACCATTACTTAATATAACAAATGTTATAACAGGATATAAAAGTGCAACCACCATCTGGACTCCCCTATTATCATAAAACTTCATTTCCCATCCCCTTTTTCTTTACAATCTATTTTTTAATTTTTTGATAGGTATATTTATTATTTTATTTATTTTCACAATAAAAATCCAAGCTCTATGAAATCAACAACGTTGGTGATAATTGTTCTGCTTTATCGTATTCTCTTAGAGGGTTGATTTAATACTTAAAAAATTTTAGAAAAGATGTCCCTTTCGGTCATCTTCATTTGTTATATAGATATAGTTTTCTTTGTGATCAGAGGAGGTGCCTACATCTTTGAGTGAGGAAATCGAATACAGAATCAAACGGGTCCAGGCCGGCGAGATCCAGGATTACGCCTACATTGTAAAGGAGTATCAGCGTCAGATTTTTGTGTACTGCTGGCGGATATTGGGAAGTGAGCAGGAAGCGGAAGAGGCTGTACAGGATATTTTCGTTAGTGCTTTCGAGAAAATCAGTATGTACAAGCCCACAGTGGGCTTCTCCTCCTGGCTGTATAAAATGGCTTATCATCACTGCCTGAACCTGATTCGCAGGAAAAATCTACAGCGCAAATTTAAAATCACCCTGTTTAACTCAACTAACATGACTTCAGACAGCGCCGCGCAGGTTATGGAACGTCAGCTTTTCAGTGAACCGCTAAGCCGGGCATTGGGCCAACTGAATGCAGAAGAAAGAAACCTGCTGGTGCTACGCATTTTTGAAGAAAAATCGTTTGGAGAAATCGGGGAAATTATGAACAAAAGCGAGGAAGCTATCAAGAAAAAATACGGCAGAACAAAAACAAAGCTCAAAAAAATGATGGAGCCCATAAAGGAGGACCCAAAATGCGTGAATTACAAGACAGAACTCAGGAACAAGGTCTGAAATACACCGATCTGAAAGACAAAGGCCTAAAAAATATGGACATGTTGACGGAGCCAGAGAACGCCTTAAAAATACAAGCCTTTGACGTCTCTGACAAAGTGATGGAACAGGTCTACCAAAAGGCGAAACCCAAAAAGGGACTCATCGTAAAAATGCGTCTTCAACCGCGCATCACCGCTCCTATTATGATCTTACTTTTTGTATTGGGCGCCTCTGTGACTGGGTACGCCGCTTCGCAATATCTGGAATTACGTAACGGCAAAGGCGATGTCGTATTAAATACCGCCAAAACACCTGCCGAAACGGACGCTTCCCAAACGTATACAACCACCTACACACAGTGGAACGAAAAGGTGAGAGACCGTCTACAGCCTGGAGAGTATGCGGCCTATTACGTTAAGGACGATTCTATGAATCCAAGAAATTCGTCTAATCCTGTCCTGTTTGCATACAAACCGACTGAACTTTCTAGCTTCAGCAGTCTGCAGGATGAAATCAAGCGTACAGAAGCCCCACTATTCCACAATCCTACTCATCTGCCGAATGGCTACCGATTTGATTTCGGATACGTCTATCCAGTCGCTGCATATCCTGAGATGATGGACAAAAAGGAATACCAGGCTTTAACGGATAAACTGATGCATCAAGCCAAAACTGCACCGAAAGGTGAAAATCTATTTATTCAGAAGCTAAGCTGGAACAAGTCAGGCTCCTCCCTCGCACGGTATGCAAGAGGAAATGACTATGTAAACATCACCGTCACCAAGTACGCTCCCGAAGTCACAAAGACGACCGTGATGCAAAATGAACAGGATTCGGCTGAGGAACTGATGATCAAAGGAACCAAGGCCTATTACATCAGGGCAAGCGAAACAAGCACGCCCTTGGAGGTAGGGAAAAATCGACTGGGATGGCTCGATGAAAAAAGGCGTTTACACTACAACATATCTGATAACCAGGACAGCCCGCTGAGCAAAGAAGACCTGGTAAAAATAGCCGAGGATTTGCTTAACGGTTCACCGCAATAGCTATAAAAGAAAAGCTTTGAAGAGAGACCATCCTTTTTTAAGAGTGGTCTCTTTTTGGAGATTAGTCCTTATACCTTTTCCTCACAAACTATTACGGCATGTTCCACGACGGGATACCGTATCGACCGGGTGCAGAAAGTTGGCGAGGTCTATATGTCACCGGGCTCCGTTACCGAAATCCTGCACTTCTATGTAGCCGAGTATAGTGAAGATATGACAACGGGTGGCGGTGGTGGCCTTGAGGAGGAACAGGAAAACATTGAAGTGATAGAACTTCCGTTTGCTCAAGCGCTAGACATGGTCGAAAGCGGCGAGATTCGTGACGCCAAGACGATAATGCTGCTCCAATACGCTCAGATCCAGGGCCTCTTGAAAGTGAAATCGAAACCGCTTCATATCCTTATCGCAGGCCCTTATCGATCTGGAACGAATGATGATCATGTATTAATCGAGAAGAACGTCAACTACATGAATGAAATTGCTCTTCAAGTTTACGAGGCTGGTCACATGCCGGTGCTGGGAGAGTGGTATGCTTTGCCCCTTATCGCGACAGCCGGTTCCACTGCTCTGGGAGATGAGACCTTTAACAAAATCTTTCACCCGTCTTCCATTCGCCTGCTTGATTACTGTAACGCCGTGCTTCGGGTTGGAGGACCCTCTCAGGGTGCCGATGAAATGGTAAGGGTGGCGAAAGAGAAAGGATTGTTGATTTACGAGCGGCTCGACGAACTTCCGTTGGTGTGATATATCCTCTTTGACCAGACCAAAGACAACTTGCTCTGGGCCTCCTCCACAGATCACCCGAAGAATCTCTCAATCAACTGAGACACTAAGGGAATTGCGCAAATGTTTAACATCACTCATCGGTGGACGCCCAAACATGCGTCCATATTCCCGGCTGAACTGTGAAGGGCTCTCATAGCCAACGCGAAAGCCTGCATTGGCGGCTTCCAATCCCTCCGAGAGCAGCAAGCGGCGTGCAGTCTGCAGTCGAATGGCCTTCTGATACTGCAGAGGACTTATAGCCGTTACCTTTTTAAAATGCTTGTGTAAGGAAGAAGGGCTCATGTTTACTTCCTTCGCCAATTCTTCAATCACAAGAGGCTTAGAGTAATCGCGGGTTATCAGATGGATCGCTTGGGAGATGCTATGTGCATAGCTACCAACTACGGCAAATTGCCTGATTAAAGCCCCCTGCTCACCTTGTAATACACGATAAAGGATCTCGTGCGTGATAAGCGGCGCAAGAAACTGAATATCCGCAGGCGTATCCGAAAGTCTGACAAGCCGAAGCAGCGCATCAAGCAGCAGAGGGTCAAATTGGCTCACTAGTATGCCGCGTCCAGTCTTTACGGTACCTTGAGAAGGACTCTTCTTGATAATGTCCAGGATGACGTCTGGACTAATGGATAATTGAAGACTTAGATAAGGAAGCTCCGACGAGGCTTGAGTTATTTTACCAATTACGGGAAGTTGAACTGATGTGACCATGTAGGTTGTTGGATCGTACACATAGTTTTCTCCAGCCAGCATTGCTGTCTTTGAGCCTTGTGCAACCACGTACAGGGAGGGCATATGGACCGTATGATTCAGCTCGGACACATGGCTTGCACGTCTGAAATAAAGTCCTGGCACAGACGAGACAAACGTACCATCCGAAGACGCATGTTGATCAATTAGATGAATCAGTTCTTGTAGATTCGTAGAAATATCAGAGGGGGGAGGAGACGAAATCATTCATGCTTCACCTTCCTTTCCGTTGAACGCTAATATTGATGTGCTAATTATATGCGCGCCGAATAGGATTAGGCAAGAATTGGACTTGATCGGTCTACCTGTCTCAATCGAATTCTACTTAAAATTTACTTGCAAGGCCAACAGAGGGCCTAAGGCAAATAGATCAAAGGAAGAAGGATTGGGCTATGCATTTGGAAGGAAGAATAGAGAACAAAGTCGTCGTGATTACAGGTGCAAGCAGCGGAATTGGAGAAGCAACAGCACTGTTGCTTGCCGAGCGTGGAGCAAAAGTCGTACTTGGAGCACGCGGAGCGGAGCGCCTTGAAGCGCTGGCGACACGCATTTCCAATGGAGGTGGCGAAGCTGTTTATGCACGCACTGACGTGAGACGGCGCGAGGATCTGTGCAATCTCGTTAATTTGGCTTGCGAACGGTACGGGAAGCTGGATGTTCTCGTCAGCAACGCTGGCGTTATGCCTATTTCCCCTCTCGAAGATCTGTGTGTCGAGGACTGGGAGGATATGATTGATGTCAACATTAAAGGCGTTTTGTACGGTATAGCCGCAGCGTTGCCTATTTTTCGCAAGCAGGGTTCCGGACATTTCGTGAACATCGCTTCTGTAGCAGGACATAAGACTGTGCCGAACCAGTCGGTCTACTCCGGTACGAAGTTCGCCGTGCGCGCCATCTCAGAGGGATTGCGCCAGGAGGCTGGCGACAAGCTGCGCGTGACCATCATTTCGCCTGGTATTGTGCAGACAAATTTCACAGAGGGTATGACCAATCCAGCATTGAGAGATCAACTCGCTGCCATTCGGGATAAACTAGCCATGACACCTGACGCGATAGCCCGTGCAATTGGATTCGCAATTGAACAACCGGCCGATATTGATGTGAACGAAATCGTAATCCGTCCAACCGCACAAATGTAATATAAATAGATAGGGGCACCTCCTCTTGTGAGTGCGTCCCTATCTATTTAGCATAAAGCTTTACCATGGAAGCTGTTCATCCATGTAATAGAATCCGCCCGTTGGACCATCCTCCGAGAGGGTCGCCAGTCGGACCGCCGTTTTCGCTCCATCCTCCACCGACAGCTCTGCCTTTTCCCCGCCCATCTGCGTTTTAACCAAGCCGGGGTAGCAATCCGCTGCACCAGTTCATTGGACAACTGGAACTGAATAGAGCCTATAGTGCTGCTTTCTTTTCTGTCTGGCTTCATCCTATCATATTGGGAACGGTCGTTAAGTAATTATTCCCACCCCAAGGATTGCAAAATTTTGTATTGTTAAGCAAGCATTTTAGCAGTGGGGGCTTCCCACCGCTTGGTGTTGTTGCTTATTCGACTTTGAAATATATCGTAAGATTACTGTACAGTAGTGGGATGATCCAGTTACCAGCCATGCAAAAATTAACGATGAAGCGGTTCTTTTTCGCCCAGACCCAGCACCTCCGTTGTGGAATTGTAAATTTCTTGGTAAAGCTCTGGGTTTTCCGCTAGTGACACCCCATAAGAAGGAATCATCTCTTTGATTTTTGGTTCCCACTCTTCCATATGTTGTGGGAAGCATTTTTCCAATACTTCCAGCATAACGTGAACAGCAGTAGAAGCACCCGGAGAAGCGCCGAGCAGTGCAGCTACCGAACCATCAGCGGCACTAACCACTTCCGTACCAAATTGAAGTGTTCCTTTTCCACCCTCCGTATCTTTGATCACCTGCACACGTTGGCCTGCTACCACGATCCCCCAGTCCTCGATTTTGGCGTTCGGAATAAACTCGCGTAATTCTTCCAGACGCTTTTCATTCGATAACATCACTTGCTGGATCAGATATTTAGTCAATGCCATCTCTTTTGCGCCTGCGGCCAACATCGTGATGAGATTATTAGGTTTTACAGAACCGATCAAATCCAAATTTGAGCCCGTTTTCAAGAATTTCGGTGAGAAGCCGGCAAACGGTCCAAATAGCAGTGCTTTTTGGTTACCGATATATCTTGTATCCAGATGCGGAACAGACATGGGAGGAGCACCAACCTTAGCTTTACCATATACTTTTGCATGATGTTGGGCGACAACCTTAGGATTGTTACATACCATAAATAGCCCACTTACCGGGAATCCCCCGATATATTTGGACTCAGGAATACCGGTTCTTTGTAGCAAAGGTAGACTTCCACCCCCACCACCGATAAAGACAAATTTGGCATTATGGTATTCGATTTTACCGTTATCCAGATTATGGACCTTGACCTTCCACGAGCCGTCGCTCGCACGTTTAATATCCTTTACACTATGTTTGTAATTAATCTCGACGTTTTTACTTTTTAAATGCTCAAACAACATGCGTGTTAAAGCACCGAAGTTGACATCTGTTCCAGAGTCGATTTTGGTTGCCGCGATGGGTTCATTCAATGTACGGCCTTCCATAATCAGCGGAATCCATTCCTTCAGCTTTTCAGGGTCGACGGAAAATTCCATGCCTTGAAACAGAGGAATAGTTGAAAGCGCTTTAAACCTTTTTTTCAAAAAAGATACATTTTTCTCTCCTGTTACCAAGCTCATATGAGGTATTGGTTTGATAAAGTCCTGTGGATTACGAATCAAATTGCTGTTTACAAGAAAAGACCAAAACTGTCTTGAAAGCTGAAACTGCTCATTAATGTCTACAGCTTTACGAATATCTATAGATCCATCAGCTTTCTCGGATGTATAGTTCAGTTCGCACAGTGCAGCATGGCCTGTACCTGCATTATTCCATTCGTTAGAGCTTTCTTCTCCCGCGTTTGCGAGTTTCTCAAACACTTTGATTTCCCATTCTGGTGCTAACTCTTTCAGCAATGATCCCAGAGTCGCGCTCATGACTCCGGCACCAATTAAGATAATGTCTGTTTTTTTCTGAATGCTATTCATAAAAACCTTCCTTATCTCTTATATTTGCAAAAAAGAGCAGGCCCTCCTGCTTAGGTGATACAAGAAGCAAGGCTCCACTCAGGAACATATCTTTTCTGTCTCTATTA
Source organism: Paenibacillus sp. Lou8.1 (assembly GCF_024213565.1). Taxonomy (NCBI): domain Bacteria; kingdom Bacillati; phylum Bacillota; class Bacilli; order Caryophanales; family Paenibacillaceae; genus Paenibacillus; species Paenibacillus sp. Lou8.1. Next base: position 99,240 of record NZ_JANAVN010000003.1, on the reverse strand, counting down.
TAACTAAAATATAATCTTTTAAAAATTATATTGTCTATTATCTGATAATTATAAATCATTTCTGCTAAAAAGTGAGAATTTTCTTTGCAGAAATAATAAGAATGGATCTCAACACGCTGTATTATTTGGGCTTTACTTACTAGCAGTCATAACAGACACCAAAAAAGCGTTTAGAAGCAAATGATGTAGAGTAACAAATTTCCAATGATTGAATCAACAGTCCATGTATATGAATAATTCGGTAAAATATGTCTTTACGGGATAGGCCCTTATAAATACTTCATTATGATATTCGAAACGGTCTGTTGTTGATTCCCCCAATCATAATCGGAGTTATTCATAATAAACGATTGAAAAGGGAGTTGCTCAATAATTTGTAATTCTAGCTCTCGTCGATGTTCAAGGAACTGAATATATCCCTCATATCCGTAAAGCCCCTTGTTCTTTCCATAATCTTGCTCGGTATGGTACCAAATCGCGAAATCTAACCATTCTTGGGATCTCATTGTTTTAACTCGCTCAATCGTCTCATGCACATTCGGTTGCTTCAAATAGAACAAAATTGGATTTAACTCCTGAATTTGCTCCGCAATCTGTAATACATGCTGAATAAAATGATCTTCTCCAGCGTTATGTCGGGCGAGTAGTGCACACCCCGGGTTCTGTAAAAAACAGCATTCGAGTATTATCAACTTTTCTTTTTCTCGCTGATCTTTAACAAAAGACTTCCAACGTTGAATCATCAACTCGCAGTGCTTTTCTACGGGTACTCCATCGTAAATTTCATAACGCCGGATTTCCTCATATAAACTAGAAGGGATTCCATTTGGAGCTGATTGCTGCGCAAGTGCATATGCGATTAAAGAGTCGTTGCCATTCACAGATACAAACGGATCAATGTAATGAAACACCTCGGAATAGATAGATCGGAGCCAATCAAGTTCTTCGTTCGGCATACATGCAACCGATTCATAATCAGCGGGATGTCGTAAGTTCCCTTCTAAAAATAGTTCCGATTCTATTGGATGTGTGTTTAACATGTCATGTATGTGTCTAGATAATGTGGATTTGCCAGAGCCAGGTATACCCTCAACGATAATCAGTTTCGTTTTCGTAGCTGGTAAATTGGCCATAGTATCACATCCTTATGAATTAAATGATTACCTTAAGGAAAATCCTATTGTCTCGTTATATCGCCCATTATATTTAACGGATCGGTGTATATTCCCCACTGAAATGAAAATGATAGCCGTTGTCTATGCGGATATATCCGAGAATACAATGACCTCTATCCCTGTATAAAACACTGGAGTAATTCTTATTGTCTTTGTTACCTTCTGCGACCAAAATTTTGTTGTCATCACAACCTAAAACAATTCCGATGTGATCGTGGGAATCATCCGATAGAAGCTTCTCATAAACCACAATATCACCACGTGCCGGCTTAAATCCATCTTGCTTATCGTGATAAAAAAATCCTGTTTCAGGCAGCTGGGCCCAATCCAACCACGCACCAACCCCAGCTAATCGATACATACAGTTCGGATACCGGATGGGCAGTAGAATTCCAACTTGCATACAACAGTAGTATATAAACGCAGCGCACCAATTGCCTTCCAGTACTTTATAAATATCAGAGTCCGGCCAATACTTGCAAATTTCCCGATAACGTTCATCTTCCGGGACGCCAACAATGTTTTGCCCTGCAAACGTTTCTGCAAAATCAGCCAGCATAAGACGTCTGTCTTCAGCGTTACTGTTTTTCGTTTCCGTATCTGCGTTGAATTCCACTTCTACAAGCTCCACCGGAATCCCCAATTCAACAAACACATTTTGCAGTCTACGTATATCCGTCTTAAATGAATGGTTACCTGCACTCTGTAAGTACATCTGCAATAAAATAGCATCTTTAATTATTTCTTCGTATGGTCCATGTCCTTGATGTCTGTCTCCTTGATAAAAGATCGAGCGGAGAATGACAAGCTGCTCTTCGTCGGTAAAAAGTTGGGTGTTACGTAGTATAGGTCTTACAGCATCTGCACTGTTGGGACCAGGGAAGTCCTTAATTCCGGTTTTATAGAAATAAAAACCGTGGAGCACCCCCGCGATTGCAGCGATCTCCACATCTTGTCCTCTTCTCATAGCAAGCATTGAAGCAAAATTGGATACTCCGAAAAGATGAGCCCAAGCCTCCTGTTTCATGGAATTATTCTCTGTAGTAACAAGCATTTCATGAACAAGACCACGAACACTTTCAAGCCGCTTAAACTTACTCTCATGAATCAAACTTTCGCCTCCCTACCCTGCCCACTTCAACTTCCCATATCTCGACATCCTTAGAAAACCAATAAAAAGCACTGGGTCCTGAGGACTGACCCAATGCTTTTAGTAGATGACTATCTTCTAGTTACTTAATAATTACGTAGTCCAGGTTAACCAGTTTTGCATAAGTAACAATTTGGTCTGTGGTTAGATTCAAGGAAACCACGGTATGGTGACCACCGCCGTTCTCAATCCATGCTTTAACCCCATCTTGGAAGTTTGGCTTCACATTCCACAGTACACGGGCCACTGGAAGATTTGGAGCAGGAACTGTCGGTTCAAATGCAGCAACCTCATTGATCAACAGTTTATAATGCGTGCCAAAGTCAGCCATGGAAACAACTACACCGTCTCCTGCCTTGCCGTCAAACACCAGACGAGCTGGATCTTCACGATCGCCGATACCTAACGGAGAAACGATGATTTTAGGCTTGTTGCTTGCCAACGTTGGATCAACTTCAAGCATATGCGATTGAAGGATCGATTCCTGACCAGCCGCTAATTCATAGGTGTAGTCTTCCATAAAGCCAGTGGATTGGTTATGGCTCATGACTTTAAGCAGACGATCGAGCGCTGCAGTCTTCCAGTCTCCTTCACCAGCAAAGCCATATCCTTGTGCCATCAAACGTTGAACGGCAAGACCAGGAAGCTGTTTCATACCATAGAGGTCTTCAAAGTTTGTAGTGAAGGCAGTATAACCGCCATCATCCAGGAATCGTTTAAGGGCAATTTCATAGCTTGCTTGCACTCTTACGCTGGCTTCCCAAGCTTCCTTGCTATAAGTACCATAATCAAGTTCATAGAGTTCGGCGTATTCCGCGAACAAAGCATCAATCTCTTCTTCTTTCACAGCATTGACGTACTGAACAAGGTCGCCAATTCCGAAGTAGTCAACGGTCCATCCAAATTGAATTTGAGCTTCGACCTTATCGCCTTCCGTAACGCCAACGTTACGCATATTGTCGCCAAAGCGGGCAACTTTGATATTGAAGCTTTCGTTATAAGCAACCGCTACATCCATCCACTCTGCGATTTGCTTTTGCACTTCTGCACGTTCCCAGTAACCTACGACCACTTTATTCTGTTTCTTCAGGCGAGCATTGATAAATCCATATTCACGGTCACCATGAGCTGCCTGATTGAGGTTCATGAAGTCCATATCAATCGTAGCCCAAGGAATGCTTTCATTATACTGTGTAGCCAAATGAAGTAGCGGCTTTTGCAGCAATTTAGTACCACGAATCCACATTTTTGCAGGCGAGAAGGTATGCATCCAAGTGATGACACCAGCAACCTCGTCACGATAGTTGACTTCTTTCATGAGATTGGTGATTTTGTCTGCACTAACCGCCAGATCCTGCAATACAAGCGGATAAGGCAGAACGCCACTCTTATTTAAGGCATCGGTCATTTCTTGTGCGTGTGCTTTAACTTCTGCTAATGCTTCTTCTCCATACAGATGTTGTGAACCTACGACAAACCAGAACTGTTTTGTACCTACTGTTGACATCATTCATCCTCTTTTCTTAATTTTTTAATTTATATTACTTTTGCCCGTAGTACGCGTCTTTCCCATGTTTGCGTAAATAGTGTTTATCTAGAATGCGCTGCGGCAATTCTTCGGCAAAATGATTCAATTCTCGTGCGAATAAATTCATTTTCGAAACTTCTTCCAACACGACACTATTCATGACTGCCGATTTTGCATCTTTGCCCCAAGTGAAGGGAGCATGACCCTTAAGCAGAACACCCGGCACTGTTAAAATATCCAGCCCGCGCTGCTCAAAAGTTTCGATGATGACACGGCCGGTTTCCGCTTCGTAACCACGATCAATCTCCTCTTGTGTCAAGAAACGGGCACAAGGAACAGAACCATAGAAGGTGTCTGCATGAGTAGTCCCCATTACAGGTACATCCAAGCCTGCTTGAGCCCAAATGGTCGCCCAAGTCGAATGCGTGTGTACAATACCGCCGATCTCTGCATAATGCTTATAAAGTACGGCGTGAGTCGGTGTATCTGATGAAGGTCTCATTTCTCCTTCAACAACATTGCCATCAAAATCAACAACCACCATATCGCTAGGTTTCATCGTGTCATAACTAACACCACTTGGTTTGATAACGAATAAGCGGCTCTCACGATCAACAGCGCTTACGTTACCCCAGGTGTATTTCACGAGTCCATGTTTAGGCAAATCCAGATTGGCTTGATATACTTCTTCTTTCAGTTGCTCTAACACGTCAATTCCTCCAGTTTTCCACTAGATTATCTACAGCAGCCTGTTCAATCGCCAGGCCTTGTGTGTAGCGTTCCATGAATGCTTCAAATCCCTTAACGTCGGAACTGTCGGGAGAAATTTCTTGCCCCTCAACATCTCTAAATACTTTTTGGTCGAGGAAGTCTTCCAGACTTTCTTGTTGATCCTTGTTCATCATGTAAGAAGCCAGAATAGCAATCCCCCACGCCCCGCCTTCTCCGGCTGTTGACATCACTGATACCGGGACATTCATGGCAGCCGCAACAATTTTTTGTCCGACGATAGGGGTTTTAAATAAACCACCGTGAGCCAGAATGCTGTCAATTGCGACATTTTCTTTCTTTGTCAAAATATCCATTCCGATTTTCAAAGCAGCAAACGCAGTGAAAAGATGAGTCCGCATAAAATTGGCCAAATTGAAACGGCTTTCAGGAGAGCGGACAAACAATGGCCGGCCTTTCTCTATTCCGGTGATATTCTCCCCTGACAAATAGCCATAGCTGAGTAAACCGCCGCCATCTGGATCTGCTTCCAAAGCCTTGTTCAGCAGCACACTGAACAATTGATTCGGATCCGCCTTTTGCCCCATTGCCTCAGAGAATTCACGGAACAATCCCAGCCAAGCATTGATATCACTTGAACAGTTGTTGGCATGAACCATTCCGACCGGATTACCATTCGGTGTAGTCACCAGATCAATTTCCGGATATACCGCTGAAAGGTCCTTCTCTAATACAAGCATGGCAAAAACCGAGGTTCCCACAGAGACGTTGCCAGTCCGTTTTCTCACACTATTCGTAGCGACCATCCCTGTTCCCGCATCACCTTCTGGAGGACAAAGCGGAATACCTGGTTGTAAATCTTCGGATTTATCTAAGATTTTAGCTCCCGCGGCGGTTAGTACACCTGCCTGCTCGCCTGAAATATAAACTTTAGGGAGAATTCCTTCTAGCTTCCAATCGTAACCTTTGGCTGCAATGAGTTCATCGAACTGCTTAACCATCGATTGGTTATAATCATGTGTAGTCTCATCAATTGGGAATATGCCCGAAGCATCCCCGACGCCAATAGCCTTATTGCCAGTCAGCAGCCAGTGAATATATCCAGCTAACGTCGTCATAAAATCAATCTGAGGGACATGTTGCTCTTCGTTCAATATAGCTTGATACAGGTGAGCAATACTCCATCGCTCAGGGATGTTGAATTGGAATTTATCAGTTAACACTTTTGCGGCAGCACCGGTTGTCGCATTCCGCCAAGTCCGGAACGGAACAAGCAACTCGCCCTTGCTGTCAAAAGCCATATAGCCGTGCATCATTGCAGAGAATCCTATAGAACCAACGGTACGAAGGGTGATCCCATATTTTTGTTCAACCTCTTGCTTCATTTCACTATAAGCCTCTTGCAGACCCGTAATAATACTCTCTAAGTTGTACGTCCAATATCCGTCTACCAAGAGATTTTCCCACTCATAGCTTCCAGATGCGATGGTTTCAAAATGATGATCAATCAGCACTGCCTTGATACGTGTGGATCCAAATTCGATACCAAGTGAGGTTTCTCCCTTAGTAATCGCTTGTTTAATGTCTTGATCCATGCTCACGTTACTCCTCTCTCTGAACAACTGTTATAATCGCAATAATTGAAAGAAGGCGCTTTCTTTAATTTACAACCTTAGTATATTTTTTGTTCGTACATTTGTCAACGATAATACATAGTTATACCTACAAATATTCTCATGAACCGATTATTAGTGCTACAACGAGCCGTTGACCGAGGAGAGGTGTCAGACGATTGCTGAGATTGTCGACGAAGTATTCTTGCCACTTGTGTTAAAGCGGTGATTAGCAATTCCGCTCTTTGAAAAGCATATTATACAAATGCCTACCATTGTTTTTTAATGTTTTTTCAGTTTTTGTTAATAGGAATTTGTATTTATGAATGTAGGTTGAGCAAGATGAAATCTGCTCAACTTTTTTTCGCCTTTTAGGTTTATTAGGTGTGTGACAATAACGTAATATGGGCTTCAAGCAGCTTCTGATATAAAACATCGTTGGCAAACCCAGGACCGCATCTCCTTCGGGTACAACTTGCCCCACTTGGCCTTCAGTATTTATGCATGTTAGGCTATGGATTATAATAGTTCATAATTATGCTAAGATATGTACATACAAATATTATGGGTAGGTAAATTAGTATTAGGACAACCAGGAAAGAAGGAATAAAGTGAAACCAAAGTATCAGGTCATCCTTGAGGATATAAAGAGCAACATTCTATCAGGAGCATACAGCGTAGGAGAACAAATTCCAACGGAATCGGCTTTGCAGGATATGTATAAAGTTAGCCGCCAGACGGTACGTAAGGCAATTTTAGAACTATCCAACGAAGGTTTTTTAAGAAGTGAAAAAGGATCGGGCACTTATGTCAGTAACCAATTTCGATCAAAAAACGGCGGGAATTCCAGTAATAAAACCATCGGAGTCATCACAACCTACATTTCCGATTACATCTTCCCTTCTATTATTCGCGGGATTGAAGCCAGATTGAATGAAGATAATTATTCATTGCTATTAGCTAGTACAAATAATGATGTCGCACAGGAAAAGAAAGCTTTGGAGATGATGTTGTCCTTTGGTGTGGATGGCTTGATTATTGAGCCTACGAAGAGCAATCTATATAATCCCAATATCTCTTACTATCTGACGTTCAAGGAGCAGGATGTTCCGTTCATCATGATTAATGCTTATTATGAAGAGTTGGAGGTTCCATTCTTTTGTCTCGATGACGTACAATCCAGCTATCTGGCAACAAAAGAATTGATTGCTAACGGACACACACACATTGGTATCATTGCCAAAATGGACGATTTACAAGGAAAGCATCGAATGAAGGGCTATATCAAGGCGCTTGGAGAAGCCAAATTACGGTTTTACCCAGAGCAAGTGCTCTCATTCTATACAGAGACGAAGCAAGACCTGTCCACCAACTTAAAAAAATTCCTAACCGAACAAAGAGACGGGTTATCCGCAATTGTCTGCTATAACGACGAGGTAGGATTAGAAGTTGTACATGTATGCAGACAACTTGGTATATCTGTTCCTGAAGACATATCCATTATTGGTCAAGATAATTCCTATATTTCCAAGAATGCAAACATCAAACTAACGACATTAACACACCCACAGGAACAAATGGGACGTGATGCCGCCGATTGGGTTATTAAGAAACTGCAAGGAAAGAAGGACCTACGCAACCACACCTATTATCAACCTGTGTTAATTGAAGGAGAGACGGTAAAGAAGAAACTGAAGTGAAGGGGTCCAACATTCATTGTAGACAATCAAATGGACACACCCAAAAACGATATTACCATTGAACACTAGGCACCTAGTGCCTAATTGTCATATGACACTTTGAAGTGACTGGTATGGGTCGGTGACGAAATGTAACTTGTTGGTATGACAAGTCCTTTGCCATACTTGGTTTTGCCGGACGCTATGAGGCAAAAATACATTTCAAGGAGAAATCATTCATGAAAAAAATGATTCACACCAATCTCGCGGTTCTACTGTTATCTGCTACGATAACTACCGCCTGTATGGCACCCAACGGCGCGTCAGTTGCCGCACCCGTTAACGCACCAGTTGCATCTGAAAAGGCTAGCTTGGAGGGGCCGCGAAATGCCAAGGAACTAGAAGCTTTTGCAGATGGTGTTTTTGCAGACAAGATGAAGAAGTTTAATACAGTTGGTTCTAATTTTGTGGTCGTCACGGGTGGGAAAGTGATGCTAAGCAAAGGTTACGGTTATGCCGACAGGGAAAAAAGAATTCCTGTTGATAAAAATACCGTTTTCCAAATCGGCTCTGTTACAAAGTCATTCACTGCATTGGCAGCTATGCAGTTAGTCGATAAGGGGAAAATGGATTTAAAACACGATATCCAAGAGTATTTAGGAGGAATAAAGGTTCCGAATAAAACAGGAAAAAAACTGACGATGTTTGATCTACTTACATATTCAAGTGGATTTGATGAACCAGATATTCTCATGGAAATGCATCCAGAATACGCGGACAAATATTTTCCAATGAAGAAGTACATTGCATCAAATATGCCAACTGTTGTCAGGCCTCCAGGAGAAGCGTACACTTATGACAATTTTGGTTTCATGCTAGCCGGATATGCAGTAGCAAACGTAACGGGCATGTCATATTCCCGATATATGGAAAAGAATATTTTCAAACCGTTAGGCATGACTTCGACGAATGTGCGGTTTACCCCCCAATTGTTAAGCAGAATGGCTGCTCACTATGGACCAACAGGTGAACTGATACCTTTGGACGGGTTTAAACCAACAGAAAAACCTGAAGGCGGTATGGTTTCAACAGCAGATGACATGGCGAAGTACCTCATGATGCACCTGAACAAAGGAAAGTACAAAGGTAAAGAAGTGGTGAGTCCAAAGAGCATAGAGCAAATGCACACATACCAATTATTCCCTGACAAGGAGTTCCCGGTTACAACAATTGGATTCGAAGGCTACTTCAAAGAGAAGATGAATAATCAGCATGTGATTCTAAAAGGAGGAAATGTTACAGGCCATTCTTCCTTGATTGTTATTCTGCCTGAGAAGAATACAGCGATGTATATGTCCTACAATAACGACTCCATGATGAGTCTTGACGTGTATGAAGAATTTATGAATCATTATTATCCGAGAAAAGCAGAAGTTCCAAAGTCGACCTACGCGGCAATAAGTGAGCAGCAGGCCCAAAACTACGTGGGATTATACCAAAATACGCGTATCGCTGCCTTAAGGACGAAGGTTTCGTATTCGGACGGGAAATTAATAATGGAGACAGGAACATCAGGCAAACATACACTAAAAATGATCCACCCTTTATTATTTGAAGATGAATCAGGTAATAAATTGACGTTTAATAAAAATGAAGCAGGCCATATTGCATATTTGTATTACATGCAGCTCCCAGACCTTGTTGCTTATGCGCAAAAAATAAACATTGATTCACCATTTTCTGATGTACCTGCGGACAGTAAATATATTTCATATATAAACAATCTTAATGCTTTGAAAGTCATGAGCGGAAAGTCAGCCAACCTCTTCGATCCGAAAGGAACGATGACTCAGGGAGAATTCTCAGAAGTGCTGCTGCGCGCCCATGGATGGTATAAACAACCCTTCATGATTGAACCGAATAAGAAGCAGATGATGGCCGGACTACGTAATTATCAGCCTAATTCTCCTATCACTAGACAAATGGCGGCGGTAATGATCCAGAACCTGAAACAGGTTGAGCCTGGAACTAAGGTTAAATGGAGTGGCGAAACGGATGCTTGGGCAGTTAAAGCAGTCACAGCTCTTGTTTCCCAAGGTATCATGGACCCGGATACCAAGATCAACTCAGACGGCTCCATAAACTTCCGCTCCAAACAGCTTTTGAAGCGTCAAGAAGCCAGTGCCTTATTAGATCAAGCATTTAATTACTATACGTTGCCAATCAGTCACTAATTCAAAAGGTTAACCAGAAAAAGTAGATAATGATACTTTATATAAGGTTTCCTGAACCCCCGATCAAACTGGGGGTTTTCTTGTACAATAAGAAACAAGCGGCTGCTGATGCTGCCGCTTGTTTCTTAGTTTTCTCCATATCCAATGGAAATCCGCATAGAGCCTTAAGGTTTATTCCAGAAGCCCTGCCTCCCGGGCTTTTTGCACCGCTTCCTCCCGGTTGCGAACCCCCAGCTTCAGATAGACTGATGACGCATAGTTTCTAACCGTACCATCAGATAAATACAATTTGGAGGCAATGGTTTTATATCGCAGTCCTTTCGACACGAACTGTAAAATTTCAAGCTCCCGTGGAGTTAAGTCATAGGTCGCGGCCACTTGGGTTGTCGACGGATCTTCCCCGCTCTTGGCGGCTTCCAGCTGTGCAAACAATTTGTGCGACATCTCCTGATCGATCAGCGTGCCTCCGCGATAGACCGTGCGTATTGTTTCGGCGAGCTCTACTGGCTTCATCGACTTCAATAAGTATCCGTCGGCTCCGCTTCGCAGCGCTTCCAGAGCCTGTCCAGTATCTTCGAACGTGGTGAGAATCAAGATGCGGATGTGGGGCCACGTTTGTTTTATGGTACGGGATGCGGAGATTCCGTCCAGGTTCGGCATGTCCAAATCCATGAGCACCAGCTGAGGCTGAACCTGCCTGCACAGTTCGATGGCTTGCTCGCCATCTTCTGCCACCCCTACGACTTGCAAATCTTGCTGCTCCTCGAGAAGAGTCCGCAGACTTTCACGGATAAAAGGCTGGTCATCGACGACCAACAGACGGATGACTTCATCCTTAAGCTCCGTTTGTCGTGGCAGGGTGCAGGTAACGAGGGTGCCTTCGCCCGGTTGGGTATAGACGCCAACATGACCTTGCAAATTCATCGCTCGCTCTTTCATGGCGTTCAAGCCGAAACCATCCCGTCCATGTTCCATCCCGCGGCCGTTATCCTTAATTTCGAGCCTCGTCTGCTGAGGCTCAAATTGCACCAAAACCGTAATCTCCGTCGAGTGTCCATGACGCACGGCATTCGTCAATGATTCTTGCAAGCAGCGATACAGCGCTATCTTCGCTTGCTTCGTTACAGGGTATTCCTCTCCGAAGGCCTGGAAACGAACCGACACCTTAGCATGCTCCTGAAACTCCTCTGCCAGCTTCCGCAAAGACTGAAGCAGTGGGAGTTCTTCATGCGGCGATTCGATTTGATGTACATAGCCTCTCACTTCGTCCATATTCTTCCGGGCCAGGTTCAATAGGGAATCGAGCCGTTTCGTTCCTGTATCCGTCTCTAGCTCGGGGCGCAAGGTTTCCAACCCCATAATGAGGGAAGTGTACGCATGACCGACGGTATCATGGAGCTCTTTAGAGAGCCGATTCCGCTCTTCGGCCAGCGTGATGTGTTCGATTTGGGACAAGTACTGCTCCAGCACCGCATTTTGCTCGCGTATAATTTCGCTTTGACGATGATTGACCATCAATAAATGGAAGGAAAATCCGAATGCATAAGCCGTCCCGAATTGAATGGTCATAACCCAAAAATCAGTCTGCTCTACAAGCAGCTTAATTATAGTGGGTAGGAGCAATACCGATAAAGGACCTGACCAAAGATATGTTCTTTGTTTGCTGTTAGCGGCAATTAAAAATGGATACAACAGGAATGTGAGGTAGGCTTCCGGAAAAAACGAAGCTAAATACAAGCACAGCCCGCCCGGGATCACAATCTCGGTAAGCAGGTAGTATCTATAATTGAGCTGCAAGCACAGCCAGGGAACGGAAAAAGCAATAAGCTGCCAAAACACAAGAACCCAAAGCGGCAGCGTGAAATGAGCTTGCCGCTCTATGATAGTGAGCAGGAGAGAAGTACTGCAAATCAGGCGGATCATAAGCATGAACCAGTCGTACCAGAACCACTGCTTTACCATATCGAACAAAACCATCAACCCCTAAAAACTATCAGTATGACATTACGTAACTATTATAGAGCAGAACATCATCCAACAATACTTTTAAATCCAGACCGGGACATTCCGGTTAACGGTTCACACTCTTGATCATAAGACGGGTGTAGCCGCCTAGCATACGCGTCAAGCTGTTCGCAAGCCTATAGCTCACCATAGTGAATACGACTCCTGAGGCCGAAACCAGCATGGATTTTATCACAGTATCTACAAGCAAACCCATAAAATAATAATTAAATAACGGAAAGAGGAGCGGGGTCGCAATCATCACGAGTGGAGTTATATAAAGCAAGGCCGCACTAATGAGGCTAAAAATCCCCACCGGAAGCTTCAGCATCAGCCAGCCGATAGCAATCCAGTTGCGCCGATTTAGCAGCTCCTTCCTTGCTTGAAGCCAGATAGAGGCATCGGTGTTTATTGGTTTAACGTAAAGCTCGGTGGTAATATCCGTATAGATCTTGGTCTGTATGCGTTCAAATTGCAGGAAGGCGTATGTAGTTCGCAAAATGCGAGTAATCAGAGGAACACCCACGACGGTAAACGAAAGACTCAAGCCTAATGTAAGAGCGACCAGATAAAAGCAAAAGTAAAACAATCCGGTAGCGAAAGTAAGCAGTAGGAAATAGCCATTTTGAATAAAGCTGACGACGGTTCTTGTCATCAAAGAGCCCACATCCTTTACAAGTAGTAGTCGTATCCTACGGCTCTTGATGTCAAATCGGCCAGTGCCATAATGTCATATGACACAAGGCGGAAAGACTTAGAAGCTTGAAATTAACACTATCCATATATCCTTTCTCCTCAGATATTTCCCAAGAAATTTTATATTCTTGGACAACGAATCCTTCAAGTTTCTGTGCTGGAACACATAGTGGAATAAAATGAGCTCCAGAGAAAGTAAAAACCGTTCGATCTTAGTTATACATACAAAAATTTTAATCCATCATATTAATAATTACTTTGTTTTCACATCACGTGGAAACCTCATCTGTTGACACTTCATGGAAAATACTGTATATATTCAAAGCCAATATGAAAGACAGAAAAGGAGGATCTGCATGCACAGAGTGGTCAAAATAAAATTTATGCTCTTTTACGGTGAAGCGCCTGAAGCAAAATGTTACGGGTACATGGAGTTGAATCAGGATGGAAATATGATCGCGCTCTACAATAGGTACGGTGAGGAAATAGACATGTATGGCCAACACGAATTTGTTAAGATACGGACACTTGGCAAATTTGATAACGAAGACCGTGATAATTTTTATTCTTTGTTAGAAAGTGATGGTGTAGGATAATCTGCACGATAGGCTGACGATTCCGGTGCCAAGGCACTACGAAAAATCAGCCTTTTTGATTTTATTTGCCTTGTAGAGTTGACCGGCACGTTATCATAATCCCCTAACCTCATCTTGTCAAGAAATAATGCGCGAATGAGCGACATCGCGGGGGAGCCCCCCTTATGCTTTCGAAATATGAATGAATTTCCGAGTATGATGGACAATTTCGCTTTTTCCAATTCATCCCACCTCACGTAGAATGATCTTCAGGCGTTGCGGGATAAGTGATATACAAACAATGGACGGAACGTAATGAACAATCGGGAGGTAGAAGATGGACAATCAGGCTCAAGATGCAAGAGGAATGAAGAGAGGAGAAATATTAACCGCTCTACTCATCGGTACATTTGTCGCGTTTCTTAACGAAAATTTACTTACCAATGCGTTTCCTGCATTGATGAGAGAATTTAACGTTGCGGCTTCGACCATACAATGGTTATCGACGGGTTATATGCTTGTGGTCGGCGTACTGGTGCCGGTGACCGCATTACTACAGCAATGGTTCACGACTCGCCAGATGTTTATGTCTGCGATGGCGTTATTTTTGGCCGGTACCTGCTTGTGTGCAGTATCCCCGGGATTCGGAATCTTGCTGATGGGCAGGGTTGTTCAGGCTTGCGGGACAGGATTATTGATTCCGTTGATGATGAATACGATTCTCGCCCTCTATCCTCCAGAACGCCGGGGTGCCGCCATGGGTCTCATGGGGCTGGTCATCATGGTCGCCCCTGTCATCGGGCCGGCTTTGTCTGGCTTGATTATCGATTTCTTTCAATGGCGATGGCTGTTTTACATGGTGATTCCTGTCGCACTGTTTTCGATGATTTATGCATTCATGTACTTAAAGAATGTGACAGAACTGACCAAGCCAAGGGTCGATCTTGTATCCATTGTGATGTCAACCGTCGGTTTCGGCTGCGTCACCTATGGCTTCAGCCAAACAAGTGTCTCTCTTGAGCCAGAAGGTTACGGATCAATTGCAATAGGTAGCCTTTTCTTGCTCTTGCTTGTATGGCGCCAGCTTAAGATCAAAGAGCCGTTGATCGATCTTTCCGTATTCCGGCATTCCACTTTTTCTCTGGTTGCGGTATTGATTGTAATTCTGATGATGGTTCTATTCGCCACAACAACATTGCTGCCGTTCTATATGCAGGATGTGATGAAGTTGACAGCATTCGCGACAGGCTTACTTCTAATGCCAGGTAGCATTTTGAACGGGATGCTGATGCCAGTATCGGGGAAATTACTCGATAAATTCGGGCCGAGACTCGTAATTGTGCCCGGACTGCTCCTGATCGTCATATCGTTGTGGCTGTTTACCGGCATCGACAGTGATACAACACAAGGTTCCGTTCTGTTCAATCATATCCTCTTATTCTTAGGCATGTCGTTCGTCGTCATGCCGGCTCAGACGACAGGATTGAATCAACTTCCACGTCACCTGATCCCTCATGGCACAGCCATATACAATACGCTCCAACAGATTGCAGGAGGGATTGGCATCGCATTGTTCGTCGGCATCATGTCGTCTGGGGCCAATCGTTATCTTCACCATTCGCTCAATCCCACTGCGATGCATGAGAAGACACAAAGCATGGCTTCCGGTCTACAAACGGTTTTTTGGATTGAATTTATTCTTGCAATACTTATTCTGGTGCTGGGTTGGTTTATAAAAAAGCCACCTGAACATAGTTGATTCATTACTAGGCACAGATTGAATCATAAGTTAAAAACCTTGCAAGAAGCATGAGGCTGTCTCATAAGGGGCGGCCTTTATTTCGTTGTACCTTAGCACCCCGACTATAAGGAGAGCTGATTTCTGCCTAAAAGTTTTATTTTTGAGAATCAAGAATAAACATAGATGCATCTTGTCCCATGAATATTTTACTTCCGTTAAAAAAAGTTTTCGACTGAATATCTCTATATCCTATTTTAGTCATAATGTCAGTCAGCTCTTCTTGATTAAATCCGTTATGAACTATATCTGAAACTACTTTTTCATTTTTATTAAAATCTACGATTAGTAAATGTCCTCCTTCATTTAGAACATCAAATAGCCTTGATAAAACGAATTCAACATCATGAATATGGAGTAGAACCTGAGCCATAAAAATATAGTCAGCATGTAAATCCGTTAGACCTTCCTTTTCAAAATCAAAACATAATGTATCTGCATTCTGAATATGAAGATCAGTAATTTTTTGCTTTATTTGATTAATCATGTTTTGTGAAGTATCCAGAAAAAGCATAGAATTAAAATCATTTAACAAGCTCATTCCGACAAGACCCGTTCCACACCCAAAATCAATAGCATTCTTACTATTAGCGTCAACTACATATTCACGAATGGCATCAGATGATACCTTTGCAATTTGAATTCTTTCAGAAGTGTCATATATATTAGCTATCATTTCAAACTTATCCGTATTTCCCATGATTACCTCTCCAATTTTCAACATTTTCGCCCTTATTTGTGATACGGTTCACCAACCTACATGTAACGGCAAGTTTAAAGACCACCCCGCTAAAAGGATGGCCTTGAGGAACGCTAATCTATTCTAATTGCCTCGATATAAAGCTCGATTCTCACTTCATTTCCGACAACAACCCCACCTTTTTCCAGAGGAGAGTTGAATGTCAAGCCAAATTCATTGCGTTCGATACTGGCTGTTGAATGAAATCCTACACGTTCCCGGCCGCGAGGGTCCTTGTTAAGTCCTTCAAAAATAGTATGAAAAGTGACGGGTTTGGTTACTCCATGCAGAGTTAGATTGCCCGTAAGTTCATATTGCCTTTCGCTAGCAAGGACGCAGCTGGTGCTTTGAAACGTAATGGTTGGATACTTGGCTGCATGAAGGAAGTCGTCGCTCTTCAGGTGTTCATCTCGTTGCGATTGGCGAGTTGTGATACTATTTGCATCTATGGAGGCCTGAACACCCATGGTTGTTAAATCGTTGGGGTCAAAACTCAAGATCGCTTGGAAATGCTCGAATACTCCTTTAATTCTACTAATCATTAAATGCGTCACCGAAAACTCGACGGAACTGTGGTCCGGATCCACTTCCCAATTGATATTGCTCATAAATAAATTCCACCTCTATGATAAGATTTTGAGAAAGGTCGCCCCATCTCCAAACACTGCGCTATTCGCATACTCCTAATGTACAAAAAAGCTACTGACAACGGGATGTCAGTAGCTTTTTTTCATTTTTTGGTTTCCTCGTAAATCCGATTTCGGAATGTTCAGGCTCCGCCACGTCAAATTAAATCGAAGGTGAGCTGGATAATCCATGTACACCTTCTTCACCATTCGTCTTTGTCAAAATAATCATCTGGCAAATGCAGCTCTCGCAAACAACCGATAAATTTTTCTCTGAAATTCGGATTGCTTTTGTATTGCGGCCATACCTCCTTATAGTGAGGCAGCAACTTCTCATGTGGAATAATGCCCCAGTATAAAATCGAGTTATTCAGAACCTCCGCGCCGCCCCCCATCAACATCTGTTCAATGATCTCCCAGCTTCCCAGCTTGTTTTCGCAACTGCGCGCGGCATAGATCGCAGTGGCTTGCATTTTAGGGTCGGCGTGACACAAAAAAGGCGCGAAGTTCTGGAGCGTAATCGCACCGTAATCTTCCAAGATGTATCCTGCATAACGCAACGTTTCCGGGTCGTGAATCCTGTCAAGCCTTTGCAAGATCACTGGAATAAAATCCGTTAAATCCTCAGTTTTACTGGAAGCGTGCAGAATCTGTAAGGATTGCAGAAAACTCTCATGTCCATTCGATTGCAACAGCTCCAGAAGATATTTTCTACCCGCGTCAAAAGAAGTTTTGCAAATGAGCCAAATGGCTGTAGTCTGATTTTTTGGGCTTTGCTCTGCAATATGTTTCAAAAAAGCAAGGGTTGGCTGAGAGACTTTCTTAAACTTGAACATTCCATTAAGCGCTTTGGCTTGGATTTCTTCGTTTGGAGCGCTCTGATAAGTCTGGATCAGCGCATTCTCATCACCCGGCATTCGACTGCCAAACCACCCGATATCATAATCCAGAATAATTTCATCCAGCCAGCGCTCGTACCAGTCCAGAAAGCTGTCTTCATAGACAAAGAAAAAAGGATGATCGGGATGAAAATCGGAGGTGTACACAATTCTCCCCCTGTATTTCCCTTCAAGTACGAGATACATATCGTATTCGCAGCCTTGGGTGCCTATGCACAACATGCCGCCCAACACCTTATTACGGGTGGCGTCGTATTCCTCATCGGGAATGTCCTCGTCCTTGGTCAGGGGCTCAATCAGATGGTTCCATTCCTCTTTGGTCATCCCGGGATACAGAACGGATTTTGCAAGGAGCGCCTGGCGCTCGGTGTAGGAAGTTGCCTTTCCAATTGAATAGATTCCATAATAGGGTCCGGCGCCTCCGTTGCCGACTTTCGTTAAAAACAGCGCGTAAGGCTCAGGAAGTGTAACCTGATTGCGGACTTGCCAGTCCGCCAGCTCTTTTGCTGTAAGCTTCTCTTTAACCCTATATTGATGTGAGGATGCTCCAAACACTAAGAAATCGGCGTCTTTGTGCATAGCTTGACTCAGTTTGTTTTTTATTCGATCCAGTTGCGTTTCTTTCTTCCTAAACCACATATTGAACCCTCCTGTTGACCATAGCCAGGTTTCCTTTGTTTGCTTATCCAGCAATTTTATTATTTTTTCTATGGGTCGTACCTCTTTAAAATGATATGTATCTAGAGCACCACAGGAAAAATCCATATGATTGGAACCTATATGTGGATTAGACTATAATCACCTTGTTATTCATGTAAGCCACTCCTCATTTCATGGAAATTAACGACATAATTATTTAACCAAACTCATCAAACGCAGCTCATTTTAAACAACATATAGTGAGGGAGAAAATAATGAAAAGCCAATTAAGAAATATTACGGTCGACGGTTATGCCTTCGTTTATTGGTACTCAGGCGAGTCTCGCTTCATCCTAAACCTATCTCCCAAAGAGAATAAAAACATCAAAATCACGCTCATCTTTCAGGCCAATCCTCCTGAAGAAGAGTCTCATACTTTTTGGTCCTTTTATGACATTTCAGCCCAAAATATTGAAATGGAAACTGTCATCCATCTGGGTAAACCCAAGCATATTGCTGAAATCATCTCTTACTTGATGGCAAAACGACAAGAACTTTGGGTCCAGGGGAAGCCTCACGTTCTGGATAATGCCTGGGATTTACTAAAGGAAATGGGCTATTCCGAGTTAAAACCGATTTGGATTAGACAGTGGTAGTGATAATGGTTTGTGGACTAGCCCCCTTTGACCACTCAAAGGGAGCTTAAAGTTCACAGATATACGATTATTCGTTATCCGGCGTGGCCGGACTGGCCGGGGGCATCAAGCCTTTAACGGCGCCGAGAAACGGGCGAATGGACTTGATCATGCCGTAGCCCATCTTCACGACCGGGACAAATTTCTGGATCATGCCGAACAGCCGCAAGCCGCCGCCGAGCATACCGCCAAGCCCTCCTGCGCCTGCAGTAGAGCCGCCAAGGCCGCCTAACAGCGAGCCCATCATCGGCAGGAATGCCGACACCTTGGCGTCCGGCTTGCGGGAGCGCGAACGGCCAGACGGTTTACGTGCGCAGCTTTTCCGGTTGCCGAGACGGACGCCCGGGGCATGCGAACTGGCTCTGCGTTTGAGAGATCGGGAATTTTGCCTCCCGGAAGAAGCGCGTGGAGGAGCTCCAGCACTGGCAAGTATCAACCCGCCGCGATTAACGTCGGTGATGTAGCCGACGTAGGTCTCTCCGCTGTGCAGGGTGACACAGACCGGACGGCCTTGAAATTTCTTAGCCCGTGCACGCATCTCCTTCGATTGTGCCATGGAAGTTCACCTCGCTCACTGATTATAATTCAGTTTACGCCAGGGGCGGGCTGCCTGCTTGTGCGAATAGGACATACGCACGCCAAAAATCGCTTGATGATTAGGCATTTTACAACTCTCCCTCAAGAAACGCGAATGCCCTTACTCCGCTGCTTCCACCAGCCATGCTTGCATAGCCGGAGACTCCGCCCGATTCAAACGTAAGGCGATTTCGGTATTGATCTCATCCGGCGGCATGACCTCGACAAGGACGCATACAGCCTCTCGCGGTTGATTCAAGGCAAACACGCCTTCATCATCGAGCATTTGCATCGCCAGCTCCATGGCCTTCAGCCTCGAATCAAATTCACGATTCCATTCGTCAGCTTCAAGCTCCGCAATAGAAGGACGCCTCATAAACAATTGTTTAACATCATCGAAGTCCTCATCCCTGAAACAACAATAGGGTGAATCGGCATAGGACCATTTGGTGAGTTCCGCAATCGTTGACCCCGGCATGTCACTTTCTTCTCCTTGCCTGGCCGCTTCCCTCTCCAAGGCCTCCCATGACCAGGCGGGGATGCTTGGCGCATGTCCCTCTCAAGTAGTAAATAGCGTGCAGTAATAGTAACGTTCGCCATTTTCAAAAAGAGTGCGAAAGGACGTCCTAGCCACATCGGCAATCTCTGCCGCCAGCGCCTCTATTCCTTGCGTCGGTTTCATGACATTCGCCCCTTAGCCCTATAAAATATATATCTTATTTCCATTATAAAAATTGTTTGTCCTAAATCTACCTTCTTTCTACCTGAATCCTGGAAATATGGACGATTCACTCCCTCATGATAAAAGAGGATGTCTCTCCGTTATTTTTCGGCTTTGAGACGCCCTCTTTTGAACTATTTTGCATTCACTACAACATTTTTACCGTCACTTGAGGTATGGTTTTTTGCTCTCCTACCTGGAGTTTCATCTCCATTAGAGCAAGCTCATTCAGGTTCTAATTCAAGGTGCATCTTGGCTTCCGCCTCATCCCATGGCACCGAGTAACCCGCCCCCTTGGCGCAAAAGATGGAGGAGGATGTATACAGCGGGTCCGCCCCTTTGCGGTAGCCCATCCGCTCTATGACTTCCTCCGAATTATGGCAGCGGTCGTAGCCGCTGAACACGCAGCGGATACTGCCTCGTCCATGCGTAAAGGATGCAAATTCGGCACTGTAGTTCATGAAAGTCGACACAGGCACCCTGCCCGTGACCACCGCTTGCGTTCCGGTTGTCTGCGGTGGATTAAAAATACCTGAAGCACGCTGAATATCGGACAGCACCCTGCCCATTTCATCGATAGCGACCTTAATTTTAAAATCGTAAAAAGGCTCCAGCAGCACGTTGTCCGCCTTCTCCAGACCCTGCCGTAGTGCTCGAAAGGTAGCCTCACGAAAATCGCCGCCATGGGTATGTTCTTTGTGCGCGCGGCCCCTCAGCAGCGTAATGTTCACGTCGGTGACTGGCATGCCGGTCAGCAGTCCGTGATGCTCCCGTTCATAGAGATGATTCCGAATCAGATTCTGATAACTGACATTCAGATCATCGGCATGACATCTGCTATCGAACATGATGCCGTTGCCTCTTGCTCCCGGTTCAATCAGCAAATGCACTTCCGCATAATGCCTGAGCGGTTCGAAGTGGCCGTACCCTTTCACAGCCGATTGAATCGTTTCCTTATACAAGATTTCCGGTTGTCCAAAAGAGATAGCAAAGCCAAACCGCTCTCTAACAAGCTGCTCCAGCACTTCCAGTTGAATCAATCCCATGACGCGGATAGAAATCTCCTGCAATTTCTCATCCCAAACGACGTTCAGAGAAGGCTCCTCTGCCTCCAGCGTGCGAAAAGCACCAAGCACCTTCTGTACATGTATCGAATTATCAAATAATACCTTCGATTGTAACGTCGGCTCCGAGTCGTAAGCTAACTTGTCTGATATCGTCCCCAGGCCTTGTCCAGCTTCGGCGGCGGACAAGCCGGCAGCCGCAAACAAATCGCCAGCTTCCACTTGTTCCACCGGCTGCGATTTAAGGCCGTTAAACAAGAAGAGCCGCGTAACTTTTTCGTCATATTGAACCCCGCCGCTCTCGTAACTAAGCTGTTCTCTCACCTTTAGCCGACCACCCAGCGCCTTAATGAACGTGAGTCTCGCTCCGCCTGCATCGTGCCGAATTTTATAAACCCGCCCCTGGAACGAAGCATTCTCGTCATAAGTGGTTGTCGTCAGCAGATGCAGCTGATCCAGAAATTCAATGACGCCTGCATCCTGAAGCGCAGAGCCGTAAGCACAGGGGAAGAGAAGACCCGCAACTATCATCCTCTGCAAAGCCTCCAGCCAGAAGCCGCAATCCTCTCTCCCCTCCAGGAATGCTTCCAGCAAGGCTTCGTCCCGCTCCGCCATGGTCTCCCGCAGCGGCTCGCCGACTATGCCGTCAGCGAAGCTCTGTGTAATGCAGCATACTTCCCCCGTCAACTGCTGACGGATATCCGCCTCGGTTCTGCCTACATCCGCGCCGATCCGATCCGTCTTGTTGATAAAGAAGAACGTCGGAATCCGATGCTTGCGCAGCAGCTGCCAGACCGTCTCCGTATGGCCCTGGACACCTTCAACTGCACTTACAATCAGGATGGCATAATCAATGACCTGAACCGCCCGCTCCATCTCCGGGGAGAAATCGACGTGTCCGGGCGTGTCTATTAAATAATAGCTGTCTCCTTTATATTCTATTACCGCCTGATCTGCGAACACCGTAATGCCCCTTGCCCGCTCGATGTCGTGGCTGTCCAGAAACGCATCCTGATGATCCACCCGCCCCCGCGACCGGATACTGTTCGTATGGTACAGCAGCTGTTCCGCAAAAGTTGTCTTACCTGCATCCACATGGGCGAACAGGCCAATCGTTAGTCGCTTCATAGAATCCCACTTTCAACGCTTCTTGTTAATACTGCTCATTTTATTAAAGCATAGAAATCGGGATAGTGGGTAGGAGTTGGTTTTGAGAGAGGGCCTTTTTTCATAGATAGAAGATAAAAGCAACGAGTTACATTTATGTTGAGCGATTTCGGAGAATCATCTCGAATGCATTCTTTAAAGGCAACGAATCTATACTATTTAAATCTGCATTAGTAATGTAAAAGAAAGACGGCAGTCAACAAAAAAATCAAAGACTGCCGCTTTTTATAGTCCTGATAAATTTCGCAATTTCAAGTTTCGCCCTACTTATGATACGGTTCTCCGTGGTGCATCTAAATGAGGTTTTATCTTTTACCTCCATTCGGATTAAGTAATGCATTAATATAAAAGCATGCCTTATTAAGTAAAGACATGCCTAGATTGATTAATCAATATTCTTTGACTCTTTAACACACTTAACTATATCTTTATAGCTTGGCGTTCTTATCAAGAATCTCTTATAATCCCCAATTAAACTTTTTAGGACAGGAGTTGAATCTTCTTTTCCTAACTGTTCCCATTTCAAGAAGGAATTTATATCACCACTACTTAAAAACTTAGGTTCCTTTGTATAGGAATTTTCTCCTCCAGATATCATGTACTCATCAATTACTTGTATTGCATTTTCTTGTAGTTCTTTGAAAACACCTTTATTTTCAGGTGTATAGAAGTTTAAAATACATTTTGTATAATAGTGCTTGTCATTATAACTTTCGTTTAACTCAGCCTTCAAAATTACGTCTTTTAATAATTCAATAAATACCATGAAATATAAGTATCTTGTCTGCCGTCTTGTTGATTTTTCGGCACCTTTTCCAAATTTGAACCTTTCTGCTTCTTTACTTATTATATAAGCAGCATATAAATCATTAAGACCAAATTGCTTATCGTTTACAATCTGTTTAAAAATAGTCCCTCCTGGAGAAAATGGTGGGTTTTTACCAAAGGCTAATCCTGCTTCACCAAGCCATCCTGATGAATACACTTTTAATAAGTCGAAACAGTTTACGTGTTCTTCAAAGAATGGTGTGATTGACGGATTCTGTTTTTGAAGTGCCTTTCTAGATTCCCATCCGCCTCTTTGAATTTCTAAGTAAACGTTATATTTGGCTGCCATTTGGTCTGCCCAATTTCGGAAATCCCTTTCCAAAGCTAAGAAATCCTTTTCCGTAACAGAGTTTTGGCTGTTTGTATATCGAGTAGTCTCTATCAGTAAATCTTCTCCCTGAGCACCTACCTTTACAACCTTAACAACAACAATTCCCTCTTCTAACTTACTCTTATAGGCTTCTAATTCTTCACTGTATCCGGTTCCGCCACTCTCCAGTTTCTTAACAAGTACTCCCCATATCGATTTAGTTGTTTGACAACCATTAACAATATAGGGTTCTGTAAGATAAAAGGTTTCATCTTCTTCACTAAAATCATTTACTACAATTGTAATTCCATTATTATATAAACCAAATCGCTCTGGTTTTTCTAACAAAGTCTTTTCAATCCCTTTATTGACCTTACGTCTACTCCCAAGGAATTTCCTTACATTTTTTTCATAAATCAAATCTAAATCACCTGTGGCGGCCTTATACTCCTTTAGGAATTTATACAAATCTACTAATTTTATAGAACCAACTAGTAATTCATTCCCCGAAGAAACAAGTTGTCCATTAAATTTCACACGTAATTTTTCTTCACTTTCTTCTTCTTTTTCACTTATTCTGTTGTAGATTGTCTCGATGCTAACCATTTCCACATCAAAGATTTGACCAATCTTGTTTTTCCCCAATATCTTAATATCTTCAACAATTCTTTTTTCCTCATCACTCATTGTGACTGACGTAGCAAAAACTAAAACTAGTTTATCTTTATCAGAAGAATTCTGAACAAAAGTTTTAAGCCTTTCTGTTACCCCTTCTGCTAAGGAAGATAGTCTTGGTCTATGACCAGTCAATGTATCAAAAAACTTAGTAGCTTCAGCTAATAATGTACTTGTCCCTTGGAATGCCGAACCAAACTTACTTTGAACAATATACCATACGTCTCCTTCTTGCTCTCCATTTCCATTAACCTCACCTTTTTGCAAGTAGGCAATATCAATCCCACCATCACCAGTACCATCACATATAATAATATCATCGGAATACTCGTCCAGCTCGAGCCACTGGTTTATTATTTTTTGTGCAAATCTATTACCCAGTTTTATAGTTGTTGGATTTCCTTCTGTAATATCCTCTAACCATTCAGTTTTGAACTCACCTAACGATACTTTTTGCATTATTCCCCCTCCAATATGGTTAAATATTCCTATCTTTATTTTATAGTAATAGTTTGGCTTTTCAAATACCTTGCGATAAATAATTAATAAAGCAAGTTAATAGTAGTATGGAATAATGCGGTTGTTAAGCAAATTTAAATCCATCCTTAAAATAACCGAATTACTTCAATGCATAACAAAGCTGTATATCTTCAGCACGAATTCTCCAATTCTTAAAACCCTGGAATTTTTCAGGTTAACTTCCTCCTGAAATTCCAACTCTAAAGGATTGCTTAAAAGGTTATACCATTCTCCCTTTTCTTCCAATAATATCATATCTTGATGGGTTACTAATACAACTTCATCCACCTGTTCACCATTACTTAGATACTCATAAAAAACGTAAAACTCCAACTCCTCCTCTAAATACTGCATTAAATCCTCTCGTAGTATATAGCATACTGGATTCTTTCACTAATTTTATTGAAACGATATTTATTCTTTTTGCATGTTTCATATAATTCCTCCTTAAATTATTCTAATAATATATATTTAAAACGTAGTTTATTACAGGAACTTGGCAATATTATCAAATTAAAGTATCATTCAAACTAGGATAAAGGGAGGGGTTAATATGGCAAGACGAACAAAATACAGTACGGTTAAAAAACAAAATCAGATTAGAACAGACCATGTCAAAGGTATGGGAGATGTATCTTTTCTGGGTTTTCAGTGTTTAAATCCAGAATGTACACATTTTATTACGATTAAGAAAGAAGATTATGAGAAAGAACTTGAAGTTACTTGTAGTGAATGTGGTTTTATTATGTACGAAGGTGGAGAATCTGTTTTTTACGATTATGAACTTGTGCTTACACAAGATGGAGAAGAATCTCTAATAGAAGACGGACAATTCATAGTGTATCATGATGAATATATAGCAGAAGCATTAGAATACAAGTATTGTATTGTATGTAACGCATTAAAACCTCTGACTGCTTTCGGTCACCATAAACCTAGGAAAACTGGGAGACAAGGTGAATGTAGAGTATGCAAAAATAAATATAACCAAATAAAAAATCAAAGTAGGACTTCTGACCAACATCGAGAATCAGCTCAAAAAAGAAGGCTTTATACTGATTTATCTGGTCAATCTAAGCTAGATAGTGAGAAGGTTTATAATCGTTTTAATCACCACTGTTTTAAGTGTAATGAAGATTTAAGTGGCGTAGAAACGATTGAAAGGAATCTCGACCATACTTTACCGGTATATTACCTCTACTCTCTTAGTACTGAGAATGCAACATTATTGTGTAGAGCGTGCAACGGGGAAAAATCCGGAAGTTGGCCAAGTGAATTTTATACTGAAAGCGAATTAAAGAAGCTATCAATTTTAACTGGTATTCCTTATGAGTTAATGGAGGGTAAACCTAAGTATAACGAGGAAGCCCTATCTAAACTTAAAGATAAAACAGTAGTGGATTCAATTTTACACAAATACAGCAGGTATATTGATGAGTTAATAAAGTTAAGAAACAGAATTAAGAATGACACAGGTCTTGACTTTTTCGACTATTCAACAAGTATATCTGAAACATGGGTCAAAGCTGCTAATCAGCAGTTCGAACAAAAGTACAACAGATAAAAAAGAAGCTGATTTGGGCAGCTCCTTTATAAACCATTATTTTTTTAGTAGGAATAAAAATTGATGGTCAGTTGTTGAACCTTTATCTTTTATTCCATGCTTTTCTATATTTTCTACGTTTTCATTCCCTACAAATACTGTATGGAAATATTCATTGGAGAAGTGTGATAGTTCTGTTGCCATATCACACTTCTTTGATTTCCCTAAATGTAAAATAGCTATTCCGTCCGGTTTAAGCAAGTTACTACATACTCGAAAAAACTCTTTATATATCGACAATTCTCTCTTTTGCTTACCTTCTAAGAATACTTCGTCAGCCCTTTTAAAATCTTCTGGTTCCCAACCTGCTAACCAGAGTCTCATCCAATTACTACTATAAAATCTAATAGAATCAAAAAATGGTGGTGAAGTTATTATTGCATCGACTTGTTGATTACTATTAAATTTATTCCCTAGGTCAAATAAATCACCCAAAATCGCTTGTCCTTTTGTGAATTTCCCCCATTCTCCTTTTTTAAATGATAATTCAACCTTCTTTTTGATATGCACAACAACGTTTTTATAAATAAAATCACCTGTAGGAGCATACGGGGTTAGAGGATGAGAATTTCTCGATAAGGCATATGGACGATTTCCATGTAGTACATGTAAAAAACAAGAAAATACTAATGATTCTTCAGTTGATAACTTTGAAATTCTATGCTGAAAAAACCTTCTAGCTGCAATTATTTCTGAATAAGTATCTTTATGAAAATAATTTGGTAATTTATTATTAAATCCAAAATCACTATATGGTATTTCATTTTCAGCATAATTCTGTTTAAAAGCTTCCACAAAGACATCAAGCTCATTTAAGATTTTGTCTACTTCTTCTTTATTAGAAATTTCTAACTTAGCTTTTGTAACGCAATACGCTAATTCATTTAAGTCATTACCCACTCCAACTCTACCTTGGAGTGATGCTTCAAGAGGTATAGTTCCTACACCACTCATTGGGTCTAGTACAACTTCTCCTTCTTTAGTAAAATCCTTAATAAGGTGATGAGCAATTGATGGTTTTAACTTACCGTGGTAGGAGCATAAAGAGTGCCAGGCATGCCCCCAATTCCTTCCGTTATATGGAGGTTTTTGATAAGGGAGATTTTTCATAAATTGACTAGCTTTTTTCTCAAATAACTTATATATATCAGTAGACACATCTTCTTTTAACACATTCATCTCTTCACCTCACTTCTTTAAACGGTACCGTAAAACTTTTTGAGATAATAACATTTGATTCTTTGACCGTCTTGTTCTCAAAGTTTCTTCATCATAAAGCTCAAATCCATTTTTCTTTGCGATTTCTGATAAAAGTATGTCTGTTGGTATATGAACACCAGCAAATTGTGAATCTCCTATGTCTAAAACAAAAACCCCATTGTTTCTGATTACCTCTTTTAATTTTTGAAATACATTGTGCATATCGTAAAAATACCCACCAACCATTATTGGAATTCTTTTGTCATAGGCAACTGCTTCTAAGCGTTCAACGTAAGGCTTTACTTCCTCAAAGATATAAGGAATACTTCTTCTTCTTGAAACACTGTTTATTCCAGCCATTATCCCGTTAGAATGTAGTAAGGGTAAATCATTTTCGCTATTGATAAAATTTAATAACTGAAGCTCTAATTTAGTATTCCTAATATAATTTGTTCCGTTTAAATAAGGAGGTGATGTAATTACACAATCAACCTCTTTCGGTAATGTTGCTTGTCTAGCATCCGAATGGACGTATTGAGTAGAGGCTTGTACACTTTTAGAAAAATTGGTTATATCAAGTGTTATTTCATTTAGTTTATCTAAAAAATGAAGAAAAACATCTGAACTTAATATGTTTTTTTCATTTTCTTTTGCGTACCTTAAGTCACCTCTTTTTATCATTTTTGATGTTTTGACAGCAATTGCAGAAAGAGCTACCCTTGCTAATTTCTTTGAAATTGGGTCTTTTATATTTTCGATACACCACTTCACTTTAGAGATGTTATTTAACACCATTTCATCATAATATTTTTCAAAACCTTGATAATCATAGTGAGAATGCTCATATTTAACATTTGTTTGAAAATCTAATATTATTGATTTAAGCTCAGCTAGATTCTTCACAACTTCATCTTGGTTATTAGAGGCGTCTCTTACAGTATTTATTTTTGTTTCTGTTATATATGCCATGAACGGATTGATTTCTGTAAAATATGATTCTATACCCAATTGTGCTGCAACCAAAGGAGTTGTACCAGAACCTGCAAAAGGTTCAAAAATTGACTCTACATCAATTGGAAGTCTATTAAATTCGTTCAATATTAACTCGCTAGAATAGCCTTCATCATATTTATACCATCTATGAATAGGCTCTTGTTTATTAAGTGCAAATGTGCCGGACAGACCTTTTCTTACTTCAACTGAATTCTTCATTATTTGTCTCCTTGTAAAGCTCATTCTTTTTAGAATAACATAATTAAATTCATTTAGTAACTGAGGTCTGTTAACCTAAATTATCCAATTCCAATTAAAGTTTTGCTTCAATATTTTTTAGTGTTTTTAAAATTTCATAAAGTGTTTCCTCTAAATTACTCGGAGTTTGTTCGGCTATAACAACCCTATTAGAAAACTCACCTCTATTTTCCTTTTTAGATAATGTATTTATTCCCTTCACAAAAGCAACTTCCCATGTAGTATGATTAGTGTTTTTAAAATCTCTAATGCTTTCGAATAATTTAATGTGTTCATTCGAAAATTGCTGCCTATTACCAATAGCCCCCTTTTCTCTTAAGTGTTTTTTAAAAGCTCTCACATTCCCAATCTTGTCATTAACCTTCTCCATAAATTCTTTATCACTGTATTTATACATATCTCACCAAACCTTTAAACAGTTTCATAAAGTTTTAATGAGTTTATTATAAGTTTAAAAAGTAATTAAAGCAACAGAATTTATTTAATAAATCAAATTTAAGGGTAGCCCTCTATGGACTACCCTTAAAACCTCATTTACTTATGATACGGTTCCCCTCGATTAATCTTCACCGCTCGGTAAATCTGTTCCACCAGCACCAATCGCATCAGCTGATGTGGCAAGGTCATCCTTCCGAAGCTCAGCTTCTGCTGGGCGCGACGGAGGACTTCGTCAGAAAGGCCGTGACTGCCGCCAATGACGAAGACAACATGGCTTGTGCCGTAGGTGCCGAGCTTGTCCAATTCCTCTGCGAGTTCTTCCGAGCTCCACAGTTTGCCGTCGATGGCGAGCACAATAACATGTGCTTCACTTTTCACATGGGCAAGAATACGCTCGCCCTCTCGCTCCTTGACCTGTCGAACCTCCGCCTCGCTCAGTGTATCGGGAGCCTTTTCATCCGCTACTTCGATCATTTGAAACTTAATGTATGGGCCCAGCCGTTTAGCGTATTCTTGAATGCCCATGACCAAATACTTCTCTTTTAACTTCCCCACACCTATAAGCTGAATAAACAAATTCCATACCCCTATCTATGTCGAATGATAATGTAAAATCGCATTTACGAGCCCATACATGAAAGATACCTTTAACATAGTTATTTTAGCACCTGAAACGTCTCTTACCTATCTATTTCCTCTCCACTACGAGTCTATTCCCTGTTCAGATCATAGCGGATCATTCATTTACGCTCTTCACAATGAAATGCTATCCGTTTCGTATTCATCAAGACACTGCATTAGCAGCTGCCGATATTTGCTGATTTGTTCCGCTGTCGCTGACTCCCGCAATGATTCGAACAATGCTGTACATTTCTTGAAATTACGATCGTTACCCGACTGATCAGCTAGTTGCATCGCCTGTAAAGTAAGCCTCACTGCATCCTGTAATTTATCATACTTCCGATAGTACAAAGCCAAATGATAGCAGTAGCTATAATAGTAAGATACGTTCTCTGAGTCTTCATAACTCCCGAATTCATCAATCTGCTCTGCAAACGTATGTAAAATATCTCCTACATCCAAATGATACATAAGCGCTGCCTGTAATATGGTATTCAGCCCCGGTAATATTTCCTCTAGATTATCCTGCAAAAAGGCTACGTACTCCTCGACAAGCTCTATATTTCCAGACAAAATATCTACTGTATATAAATTAGTTTTGGCTAAAAACCTGAATTCCTCCACAACCTGATTGTCTTCTTCCTTTAAATCCTCCATCCACCCCAGCTCAGCATACTTATAGATGCACTCCCTTGCCTGCTCATATGCACCCTGGTTCTGGTGAGCCATTCCACACATCAGGTGACTGAATCCAAAATAATATACCAACGGACGTTCTAAATTGACATGCGGGATAGATAATTTCATTGCTTTATGATACTGCCGTTCTTCATAGATACGCTGTACACATTGGTACAAAATATCTGCCGTCTCCATCACCCTTTTCCAATTTTCAAAAGCCACAGCCATCTCTAACATTTCAACAATGATGTCCGGTTTGAGTGATTTCAGGATAGAAGTTCGCAAAGAGGGTTCCTCCTTCAAAATGACTAGAATAAAAAGCACTCGCTCTTAATATATTCCTTTGTGAAACTCCAAATAAGTAGTACAATAAATTTAATATAGTACTTAATCGCAGTTTTTTCAATATATTTTACCGCCTTTATGTCTCTGCTAATTACATCGATACTCTCCTAACCTTTAGGAGAGGTGGTTAATATGACAAAATTACGGAATTCGGTTGGAGAAAGAATTAGAACGATCCGGAAGGCTAAGGGATTAACACAGCAACAACTTGCAGAACTTTCAGGATTAGATGATGCATATATTGGATCGGTAGAGCGTGGCGAAAGAAACTTTTCGATTGATACCTTGGAGAAAGTGTTAACTGCCTTAAACGTGTCTATCAGTGAATTAATGTTTTCCAAAGAACATATGACTGAAGACGAAACTATTCGGCAAGAGGCGATAGATGAGTTTGTTGCGTTGACCAGCAGATTGAATGAGGAGCAAATCGGCATTCTCAGACGAGTTAGTAAAGAAGTTTCACGAGCGTTCAAGTAAGTCATGCCATCCTAAAAAGCCTTAAATAAAACCAAAAAAGAGCACCGCACAGGTGCCCTTCAAACCTTTTATAAAAATACTCAAGCGTACAACATAAAAAAGCTCACTTCATGTCCCAGTTGCTTCAGATAATTATAAATCTGCGAACGATGATGGAACACATGGGTCACAGTCTCAATCTGCCATTGAACCTGTAGATGTCCGTGTTCCATATAAAAGGCCTTCGTCGAACGATTTAGATAATCTTCCTCGCTAAGCGAAAGAATGTAAGCCTTATAAGCTTCAAAATTCTGCCTGAAAGTCGCAGCCAAGCGCTCGGGATCTTCCACCCCGGATAGGCTGGTTTCAATGCTTCCCACTTCACCCTCAGACTTCTCCTGCATTATCGCAAGATCCGAAGCTGGAATAAGTACAAAGTGATGTACTAACTCCAGTAGTGAGCGGAAATTTTCTTGCGGACGAAAGTTCCAATCCTCTGGGCGTATTTTACGGATCAATGCTTCCCCCGTCCGTACTCCCGTCTCCAGCTCATTTAGCAGATGATCTCGAACTTGCAGCGTTCCACTCATATTCACATCTCTCCTTTGCCATTCTTCTTTATATTTTGAGTATAGCCAAAGCCTCTGGGCGTGTATTGTAAAAATCGGACAACTTCCGTAAATCCTTAGCCGCAGTAAGCGGAGAATCTCCATAAAACCTGCGAAAATCACGGATTAAATGCGCTTGGTCGAAAAAGCTGTGCTTCAATGCCAGCTCCGTCCAATCCAGACCCCCGCCGCTTTGGATACTGTGAAGAACGCTCTGGAAGCGGACGACTTCACTGAACTTTTTAGGGCTGATTCCGATCCATTGTCCAAACTTACGATTGATCTGCCTTTCACTGATCGCCTCACAGTCCGCAAGCTCCTTAATCCCCACACTCCCACCGCTCACAAAGATGCGATGCAGCAGGTTTTTCATCAGGTCACAATCGTTCGTACGTTGGCGCAGCAGAAGCTGGTTAAGATACTCATCCATTATGCGCACCCGTTCATTGAAATTCTGTGCTTCCATAATGCTCTCACCTATGACGGCGATGCTTTCGGGCCAGAGATCTTCCAAGCGATAATTACCGCCTGTAAACAAGTGAGTCGGCATCCCGTGAAAATAATGCGCCCCGCCCGGAAAAAATCGAACGGCAAAAATACGTGTCTCGGACCCTGCTTGTCTGGCAGACACAAACGGTTGCGTAAATGTCCCGCAGTACGAGAGTTCCTGACGCTTATTCACCGGATCGTATTCTAATAGAATATCCGTACAGCCGTCAGGTAATACCCGATCCATGGTTTCTTCCTGCGGCAGGCTTAACGAAGCGGTGTCTCCGTACGAAGCTGCTAGATTTCCCTCTACCACCCTATTAGCCGGACTGGACTCCCAATAACAGGCTACGTAGGCTTCTAGCGCAGCAGACGGCTTTTGTTCGATATAATACGTGGATAGATCACTTCCATTGACTTGAAGCGGACGAAATAGTGAATGCAGCAAAGGGTCCATCCATCGTTCACTCCTGTCTCAGCACGTAGGTGGGAATAAATATAGCTCTATGTATGGGGTATTTTTGCAATAAATCCTGGTATACAAAAAGGACGTTTCTCCCCGAAACGCCCGTGCTTGTTTTTTAGACGACCAAAAACTCTGCTTTCTTCTCACATTCCTTGCACTTCACTGGAGGGTCCCAATCCGAAAATTTCGTTTCCTTGAGATCGACGACATCCGGTGCATCCTCGTATTCATCGACGAACATATCAATTGCCAGTTCCACATGCTCTTTACATACCACGTACATTCCAGTTGCATCCCTTTCCGTTTGAAGCTCTTCCTGTTGTAGGTGTGCCAAAATCGCCTTCTTTTGTTCTACCACACTTGACGCGGAAAGAAAAGGGCTTGCTTTTTACCCCGATCGTCTGGGTGTAAAAATAAGAAAATTACTGACATTCAGGTCCTCGTGAAAATAGGGATATTTCTCCAACATTTCGGCAGACGGCTTGGGTTCGATCATCCCTTCCAACAGTAAACCTGCCTCAATAATGGTCTGTACATAGCTGCCCAGCGTACGGTGAAAGTACAAAAACTTTTCTTCCTGATCATAAGGCATATCTTGCTCCAATGGGCCTTCGTTGAAATATTGATCCACTTTCCAATACAGCTTTTTTCCTGTCTCATCCTTCACCCAACCACTCTGCGGTGTCTGAAAGCATGGATGCAGAATAGAAAAAATAAAGCGGCCCCCTGGAACTAATAACCGCTGCATTTCGGCAATCGCCTGCTCATAAAGGGCCAAGTCCTGGATGACCATATTGGACACGATCAGATCAAAGCTCTGGTTCCCGAACATCTCCAGCTTCTCCAGATTACCGTGGTGGTATGTAATTCCCAACGCTGACGGCGTGCGCTCTCTTGCAAGCTTCAGCATCTCTGTCGAGTAATCGACGGCTTCCACCGATGCACCCGCCTTGACCATTTTCCGGCTCAGATAACCTTCGCCACAGCCGGCATCCAGCACTTTTTTGCCCTCTAGGGGTTCCATACAAGCTTGCAATGCCGGATTCAGCAGGACTTCGCGAGACCGATCCCCTTCCTCCGTGTACTTGGCGGTAAAGTTTTCTGCATGCATATCCCAGCGTCGAATGGCCTCTTCCGTGTCCCACTTATTCATATTCATCTCCTTCTTTCTTTTGTAATTGAGGAATTGGTAGGGCCATAGATTCTACACTCATTTCTATATTTTTTCAATAATAACGCTTACAAATTTAAAACATCTAATAAATACATGATTTTTACATGAATTATACAGGTATTCCATATTCAAATAGTATGGTAGTGTTTATTAGAAATCGCTTTCATAAAAATAACTTTGTAAAGGGGCCTGTTATGTTAAAACGAAGACCCGTTTCATTGCTGTCGTTGACGCTTGCCATCACCCTATTGTTATCTACGTTCGCATCTGTTGCCGCTGCTGCCGAATCTGACGGACAAGCACCGCAAGCTGCGGCTGCGAGCAGCATGCAATCGTATGTGGAAGCCATGCAGCCCGGATGGAATTTAGGAAACTCGCTGGATGCTGTCGGAGCGGATGAGACAGCCTGGGGCAATCCGCGCATTACCCAGGCGTTGATCCAGCAAATTTCTGCCCAAGGGTACAAAAGCATACGCATCCCGGTCACCTGGGATAAACACATTGGAGCAGCACCGAACTATACCGTTGAGTCTGCCTACATGAATCGTGTAGAAGATGTTGTTCGCTGGGCACTGGATGCCAATCTGTACGTCATGATCAATGTCCATCATGATTCATGGACGTGGGTAAGCAGCATGGAGCCCAAGCATGATGAAGTACTAGCTCGTTATAACGCATTATGGACACAAATTGCCCAGCGCTTTAAAGAACAACCTAACAAGCTGATGTTCGAAAGTATTAACGAACCCCGTTTCTCTGAAGGGGGGACAACGGATGAAGCGAAAATGAATCAGATGCTCCAAGAACTGAATGTATCCTTCCACAAAATCGTCCGCGCCTCCGGCGGTAAAAATGCCACTCGCCCCCTTGTTCTGCCTGGCTTGGATACATCACCTGCTCAGGCCAAAATCAACGTGCTGTACAACACGATAACCAAGCTGAACGATCCCAATCTGATTGCAACCGTCCACTATTATGGTTATTGGCCTTTCAGTGTAAATATTGCGGGTCATACTACTTTTGATAAAGATACTAAAAACGATATCATCCAAACCTTTGATAACGTCTATAACACCTTTGTAGCCAAGGGCATCCCGGTCATTGTCGGTGAATACGGCCTGCTCGGCTTCGATAAAAATACAGGTGTGATTGAACAAGGTGAAAAGCTGAAATTCTTTGAATTTCTGACCTATTATATGAAAGAGAAGAAAATAACAGGCATGCTCTGGGATAACGGCCAGCATTTTAACCGCACAACGTACAAGTGGTCTGATCCTGAACTCTTTAATGTCATTAAGGCCAGCCTGAAGGGACGTTCTTCCAATGCAGCCAGTGACCTCATTCACTTGAAGATAGGCACTCCTGTTCAGGACGCCAAGGTCACTTTAAACCTGAACGGCAACCAGTTGAACACACTCAGTGTTAACAGCAAGCAACTGAAACAGGGCACCGACTATACGCTGAGCGGAGACACATTAACCTTGAAAGCCAGCTTGCTCACCAGTCTAACTACTTTCGATAAATATGGTAAGCATGCAGTGATTACCGCCAAGTTCAACAAGGGGGCTGACTGGAATTTCAAAGTAGTCGTGTATGATACACCGAAATTAAGTGCTGTCGAGGGGACTACACAAGCCTTTACCATTCCAACGGACTTCCGCGGCAGCCAGCTTGCCACGATGGAAGCCGTTTATACGAATGGTGGCAATGCCGGTCCACAGGATTGGACACCTTATAAGGAATTTGGAAATACCTTTGCCCCTGCCTATGATGCCAATGGCATCAAGCTGCTACCTGAATTTTTTAATAGTGTAAAAGATGGTGACGTCACGCTGAAGTTCCACTTCTGGAGTGGCGATGTGGTGACATACAAGATCACCAAGAGCGGAACCCGTGTGACGGGGACGACATCTTAATCTAAGGCGCAGCAAAAAATCGAAAAAGGCGTTCCCGGGAATAAGCCGGAGAGCGCCTTTTTATAGTTAAACCTATAATCATACCTTAGCCTTCCGGCTTATCTGTTAATTTTAACGTCACCGTTTCTTCCTTGCCTGCCCGGTAAAAAGTAACTTTCAGCTCATCGCCAATCTTCTTGTTATCGTACAAGTAGCGACGCAAATCAAGCGTAGAGTTAATCGGTTCGCTATCAAACGCTGTAATGACATCGTTCAGCTTCAAGCCAGCTTCCTTGGCAGGACCGTGGGCTTCCAGAACGACTGCCCCATTTTTCACGCTGTCCGGCAGCTTGAGCTCCTTGCGCTGAGTTTCATCCAGCGGTGCATATTCATTATTGAGATCGACCGTGTATACCCCCAGATAAGGGCGGGTGATCTTGCCGTCCTCAACCAGTTCATCCACCGTCTTCATCACCTCATTGGCGGGAATGGCGAAGCCAAGTCCCTCAACACCTGTATCAGCGATTTTCATCGTATTGATGCCAATCACACGTCCGTCGAGATCAACCAGCGCGCCGCCGCTGTTTCCCTCATTAATCGCCGCATCGGTCTGGATGACATGCTGCTCCCAGTCATATACGCCATCCTGGTTAATGGAAATTGGAATGATGCGATTCGTATAGCTCACAATACCGGAGGTAAGCGTGTCTCCCAAGCCGAGCGGATTGCCAATAGCAATGACCGTTTCACCCAGACGAAGTTTGCTGGAATCACCGATATCCGCTACCGTGCTAATGCCTTTATCGTCCACTGCGAGTACAGCGATATCACTAATGCGATCCTTTCCGACCAGCTTTGCCTCTTTTCTGACACCGTCCACCGTTACAATATCCAAATCATCCGATCCTTCGATCACATGGTTGTTCGTCATAATGAAGGCTTTGCCTGAACTGACTCGGAAAATGACACCCGATCCAAGCGCTGATTGTTCCGTGCTGTTACCGTCTTCCCCTTTCAGGTTTACGATGCTGACGACGGCTGGGCGCACCTTGGCAGCCGCCTGCACAATCCGGTCATACGGATCACCCGCTGCTTGCCGCAAGGGATAGTGACTGGCTCCGGTTACCGCTGTAGTGGAGGGCAGACCTGTAATAAAGCTGAACAGAAGCACAGCAACCACTGCACTGACTGCACCGCTAATGACAGCAGCTTGCACCGGACTTACTCCACGCTTCCTGTGTGGCCAACGTCCCCGTCCTCCACGGCGCGCCTTAAATGCCATTTTTTTAGCCGCACGTGTGGATACCTTCGTTGAATAAAAATCGTCCTCAAACAAGCCCATGCTAATCCTCTCCCCTTCGTTGTCATGCACCGACACTCACTAAAAAATTAGGGCTATTCGGGCTTGCGCCAACCTATGCTACAGAGAACCTGCTCCGTTGAACATCTCAAATGGATTGAATATCCCTTATCATCGGAATCCAGCAACCAATCGTTCCGGCCTACTTATTAATCACCACAAATGGTGCCTTCCTAAGCAACCGAATCTCATAAATTAGCATACACGCCGAATCTGACTCCGAATAGAGGAAAAAAGAGGAATGATTTCCAAACCAATGGACTACAATAGTAACAAGTCTTCTATTCTATTACAAAATGATCGTCTCATAGAGACGTTCTGGCCTGTTCCCGTCCGCTTAAAGCTGCCTATACTTTCGATGAGAGCCTTCCTTCAGAAAGCTTTCCGTTGTTAGCTTTATTGTATCACAGCACCCAGCAAAACCACAGGCAGAACCAAGCTCATTGCACGCCATTTCTAAAATATTTTTACAGGAGGAATATATGATGAATTCACATCGTTCGGCTATGGATGAAGTTCGCATGGCTGCCAAGCTTGCGGATTTGAAAGACGAGCATTACCGCAATACACTGGCGCTAAGTACATTGATTGAACTACTGGTGGACAAAGGCGTAGTGACCCGTGAAGAGGTAGAACGCAAAGCCGCCGAGCTGGACAGCTTTATGGCTCACTTACCTTATCCCAAGGTGTAGGACGATCATAGTACGTATCGCACAATCGAAACTCACTGTCCTTGTAAAAACAGCCGCGGTCTTCCATCGCCCCACGTACAGTCAGCTTCGCAAGTTCCATCATATTGTGGTCGCGGCTCAAATGTGCCAAATACGTTCGCTTCGTACGGCCTGTCAGCAGCTCGCTAAGAATCGCACCCGCCATCTCATTGGATAAATGACCGATATCGCTGAGAATACGGCGCTTGATGTTCCACGGATAACGCCCCATACGCAGCATTTCCACATCATGATTAGACTCCAGTACCAATACGTCTGCGTCTGATATCGCCTGTTTCACTTTGTCGCTGACATAGCCGAGATCGGTCGCTACACTGAGTTTCTCTGCCCCATCATAAAAGCTATACCCTACAGGCTCAGCCGCATCATGGGATATGCCAAAAGACTCCACGCGTAATGATTCAAATTCCCGCGTTGCGCCTGTCTCCAATATTCTGCGGTTATCGTCTGCGATTTGCCCAACAGCATTGCTGATGGCAAACCATGTCTTCTCGTTAGCATATATAGGTAAATTATATTTACGCGCCATGGCGCCTAGTCCTTTAACATGATCTGAATGCTCATGCGTGACCAAAATACCATCCAACTCTTCTCCGCTCAGATCGCGTTCTTTCAGCAATTCGTCAATACGCTTCGCGCTGAGACCTGCGTCGATGAGCAATGTCGTGTCTTCGTTCCGCACAACGGTAGCGTTGCCGGTCGAACCGCTCGACAGCACGGTAAATGAAATCCCCATATCTGTTCAAGACCCTTCTGTATGTTCTGTCTTTGGACTAATGACATCTCCGTTCATCTGCACATAATACACACCTTTCCCGTTGTCCAGCATAAACCGCCACACGGGGGCAGCCACCTGGCTATCGGAGTTAAAGGTCTGTCCGTAATAACCGAGCCGGATATCCTTCACAATCGTATCACGCGGCAAATAGCCATCGATCAGCCTTGCCAGTGCTTTGGACGCAGGCAGCATTTTCTTTGCCTCATCCGAAGGCTGGAGATCGACCTTAATTTTGCGATACCCTGTAATCTTCTGATTGCTGTAAAACAGAGCCAGCTTCACATTAAATAGCGGCCATTTGCCTTGAACCAGCGGATGAAGTACAAAAGCATCTGCTTGTCCGGATGCCAATTCCTCCTGAACATCCAGCGGATCATACTGAAAGTTATCGATATCCTTGATTTGTGGCTCCAATGCCTCAACTAGCGCGTCATGGGTAAATACCAGTTTGCTGTCCACCGGCTTCACCAGCTGCACACGATCATCCTTTTCTCCACTATGAACGTATGTGTAAGAAAGTTTAGGCAGCTGCGGGGTATCGCCGGGAATCGGAGCCAACACCTGAATGCTTTTCTCTTCCATTAAACGCTGCGTATTTTCATCCAATGAAGTAAAATCCAGATTCGGCCCTGCTGTTTCCTGCGCATCATGCCACAATTGGTAACCCAATACCACATTGAGCAGCAAAAATGTACAAATCAATACGTTCTTGGCGCGGCTCCAATCCATTCCCGTTCCCCCTTCCTGTCATCTCTTTGTCTCTCGGTCTGGCTTCGTTTGTGTTGTGTTGGATGCTGTCGTTACAGGGACAGCATGAATTTCTGCAACAGAACCGTCACTGAGCGTAACGCGCCACTCAGGAGCAAGCTTCAATCCATCATTGGTCAGCTCCGGTTGATACACGGGAGTCAGATCACGAATCGTCTTCCCTTTTGCTACAGTCTCCAGTTGCTTCTTCAAGGGCTCGCCACCCAGCAGCATAACCTTCTTCGAGGATTGCTCTCCTCCCTTGAGGTACAGCAACGAACGTTCATAGACAGAAGCCGTTTCTTGCTGGATTTGCAGCGAAATTGTACCAAAGCGGAACGATGGTGTGTCCAGCACCGGATAAGCACCATAATACTGCTGAAACATCACAGTCGTACGATTTTCATCACTGCTTCTCAATTTCAGCTGATATGAAGCATCCCAACCGCCATGCTGATTCACAAAATCAACTGCGGCCAGTACATCCCTAATTGGACTGCTTCCACTTGCCCCTGGCGCACTGGGATCGGTATAGCTCATCCATCGTTGCTCCTGCTTGATTTGCAGACTACGCTTGCTGTCCGTGTAAATTTGTGAGCCGTCCTTCTCCTGAATATTGCGCGTAATCCCCGGATCGAAGAACAAGTTCCGCTGCATTTGCTCCGTCGTAAACAACCCAGCATACACCACAGGCTGCACTGTTTCCAGGTCATTCACGGGAATGTAGTACTGATTATCCACCAGCTCGTACAACGGGGCATTTTCACCGAAATTCACATGCTGCCGAATATCCTCT
The DNA here is from genome assembly GCF_024213565.1 of Paenibacillus sp. Lou8.1. Lineage (NCBI taxonomy): Bacteria > Bacillati > Bacillota > Bacilli > Caryophanales > Paenibacillaceae > Paenibacillus > Paenibacillus sp. Lou8.1. Next base: position 58,962 of record NZ_JANAVN010000003.1, on the reverse strand, counting down.
ACCGTCATATCGAACTGGTTCGCCTCATACACCACATCGCCTCTGGCACTGAAAAAGAGCGCGTGTGGCTTGGCATTTTTTTCGTCTATATAGATCCAAATGCGGTTAATCGTCTCTCCCTGAAACACCGAATCCGGCGTCAGACGCATGACCCGTTCCAGTAATGAAACCGGGACTCCGCCTGAAAAGGATAATTCGATGCCTTCATTTTCGCTGCGAATCTGCGCCCAGTCCGCCGATTGGATACTTCGACGTTGGAAGTTGTTAAAGCTCCGGCTTTCCAGCCGTGTATAAATTAAATCGTAAAAAGTAACACCCGGATAAAAAACGGTATGCTTCTTCTCACCTTGATGAATGAGCATTTTATCAGGAAACACAAGGTTCTCAATCTTTTTCTCCTGCCCCATGCTTTCGGTTTTGACATAGTTCGTTTCTGAAGTGAGTACAGAATCACTGCCTGGAAGGCGGTAAATCAAAAAATAAGTCTGTACCAGGCTGGAAGCAACCAGCAAAATAAGCGTCCAGGACTTCAAACGTTCCTTCACTGTGCTTCCCTCCCTTCACTCGACATGGGTAGCGTAAAGGTCGTACAGGTTCCCTGACCGTATTCCGATTCCAGAAAAATCTGGCCCCCATGCGCCTTTACAATTTCCCGGGCAATCGACAGCCCCAGTCCCGTGCCACCCATATTGCGCGATCTCGCCTTGTCTACACGATAAAACCGTTCAAAAATCCGGTCCAGATCTTTTTTGGGAATACCAATTCCGGTGTCTTGTACCGAAATGGATAGCATCCCCTCACTGTTGCGGCGAGCTTCGATCTGAATACTCCCGCCATCTGGCGTATATTTCAATGCATTGGACATCAGGTTGTCCAACACCTGCTCAATTTGATCCCGGTCGATCACGACCTTACCGATTCCCTGCTCTACGAACATCCCTGAGCGAATGTGCTTTTGCTTCATTTGAAAAGAAAACCGATCTGCGACCTCGTCCAGCATCTCCATCACATCTGCAGGCTGCATCCGCAAAGGTGCCTCATTGGAATCGAGCCGTGACAGATGCAGCAAATCCGTAACCAACCGGATCATACGCTCTGTCTCATTGCGGATCACGCCTACAAAACGCTCCGCGAGCTGCGGTTCAGCCATCGCGCCGTCATCCAGCGCCTCAGCATAGCTGCGGATGGTCGTCAACGGAGTGCGCAGCTCATGTGATACATTCGCTACGAATTCCCGCCGTGTCGTCTCCATCTCCTCCTGCTCCGTCACGTCCTGGAGCACGGCAATCGTTCCCGTAATGCCAAATTCCCGCCGATGAATCGGCGTGAATGTCACACGGATGACGATGGGTTCATCCTGACCGGCTGGCTCCAGCTGCAAGAGCGTGGAGGCCGAAGATCCGCTATACAGGGCCTCGGTTTCCTCCGGGTCGATCCCCAGCAGTACCGCGATATGCCTGCCGGTCATTTCGTTCTCGTTTACGCCCAGCATGGCGCTGGCCCGACGGTTGACCAGAATGACCCGGCCGTTGTCATCAGTAGCGACCACACCGTCACTCATATTGGTCAAGATGGAGGAGAGCTTCTCCTTCTCCTCTTCATTTTGAGACAGTGCCTCACGCAGACGGCCTGTCATATAGTTAAAGGCCACGCTGAGCCTGCCGATCTCATCATCCCCAAATACAGGCATCCGCTGATCGAATTTGCCCTCGGCAACCTCTGTTGCATGACGTGTCATCACCTTAATCGGGTGCGTAATCGTGTGGGCCAATACCACGCCCAGCACAGCCGTTAGCGCCAGCGCAATGAGCATACCTGAGAGAAACACATTGTTAATGCGTTTCATCGTATCGTAGAGCTCGGTCATCGAAGCGGCGATGTACACCGCGCCGACAATCTTGCCTTGGCTGATAACAGGCTTGGCGACGACCTTCTTACGGACATTATCTTCGTCCACCATGTATTCCTCGTTATCACGGATACCTTGGAGTGCGCGGCTGACCACTGTCTGCGTATTTTTGCGTCCAACATAATCGGCGTGTGAACCTTGGGAAGTAATTAACACTTTGCCGCTGGCATCCAGCACCTGAATTTCCGCGCCGCTGAAATCAAACAAATTATTTACGCGTGCACGCAGGCTTTCCACGCTGTCTTCTTCCATTTTACCGTCACTGCCACTCAGATCCTGCTCCGCCAGCACGGACAGCATCTCCGCCCGTGCTTGCAAATCCTGCGTAAAATTACTCGTGAGAGAGTTCTTCATCGAGCTGACAAAATAGACCCCAATCAGCTGCATAGCCACCAAGATAAGCAGCACATAGATAATAATCAGCTTTGCATGAATGGTACGAAAGAAAGACAGCCATCTCATGCCCGCAGGCCACCTTTGCCCCCGCTAACGATATATCCAAGACCACGGCGCGTCAGGATGGTCTCCGGCTTGCTCGGGTTCTCCTCAATCTTCTCGCGCAACCTCCGAATGGTCACATCTACTGTCCGTACATCCCCGTAGTATTCGAAGCCCCATACCGCCTGGAGCAAATGCTCCCGCGTCATGACTTTTCCGGCATTCTTCGCCATATAGTACAATAGCTCATATTCGCGGTGCGTCAGATCAAGCGGTGTTCCGTTTTTGTAAGCTGTATACATATCCGTGTCAAAAAAGAGGTCACCCACGCGCAGCCCCTGCTTATCCTCCTGCGGTCGGCTTTCCGACGTGCCCGCCCCGCCGCGTTGCTGTCTGCGCATCTGTGCCTTCACCCGTGCCAGCAATTCCCGTGTGCTGAACGGCTTTGTCACATAATCGTCCGCGCCCAGCTCCAGCCCCAGCACTTTGTCGATTTCGCCGTCCTTGGCGGTCAGCATAATAATCGGCGTCTGGAGCTGATGCCCGCGCACCTCGCGGCATACGTCCATGCCATCCATGCCCGGCAGCATCAGATCCAGCAGAATCAGGTCAGGCTGCTGCTTGACCGCGATATCCACCGCGCTGATTCCATCGAAGGCGCAAATCACCTGGTAGCCCTCTTTTTCTAAATTAAATTTCAAAATATCAGCGATGGGCTGTTCATCATCCACTACCAGAATCGTTCCCTGCATATAGCGTTCACCTCTCTTCACGGATCATAATCTATAATTAACTTTCGTTTGTCAGTACCTATAAGATGTTTATTCTATTCTATCATACCCGTGCGCCATTCCCTTACTTCTCCAGACCCTTTTCTTTACGCAGAAAAAAACCATGCCTGCACCTACTGTTAAGCATGCAGAAAAACATGGCCTTTCCCCTTGATCCTCATAAATCATGTAACTCTCGATATAAACATCCAGCCTATCTTAAATACGTCATTGGATTGCGTGGCGTATTATCTTTACGAATTTCAAAATGCAAATGCGTTCCGGTCGAGCGTCCTGTGTTCCCCATGACCCCGATCGACTCGCCTTGCTGAACCACCTGTCCTACATGAACGCCAATGCTGCTCAAATGCCCGTACACGGTTTGGTAGCCGTTGCGATGATCGATCATAATGACATTGCCGTATCCATTCTGCTGACCTGCAAATGTTACCACACCTTCATCTGATGCGTGAATGTCAGCGCTACCGACCAAATCGACACCCTCATGCATACGTCCCCAGCGTGCGCCAAAGCTACTCGACATCGATGCGCCGGACACCGGCCAAGCGAACTGTCCTGAGCCTTCTCCCACGACCTTCGTTCCTCTAAGAACCACCTCAGTAACAGACGGCTGCAGCACCTTTTGACCGAGCCATTCCTCTTGCACAACCTCACCGTTCTCCTTGGTCAAACGATAGTCCATCTCTTTAAGACCTGCTTGTCCCGGTCTGACCACTTTGGTAACTCCTGCCTTCAGTTCATCGCTCTGGCGAATCTCAACCTCAGGCTCGATGGCAATCTGTTCGACGACCTTCTCTACTGTTCGCACGGTAACCGGAGCCTTAGGAGCAGTGAGCTTCAATTCGTCTCCAATTTGCAAATATAGCTCACGCGAGCCGGGATTGTTCTGCTTAATCTCCCAAGCGGTCATATTAAATTTAGTTGCAATCGACGACAAAGAATCGCCTTCTTGCACTGTATACGTGATAGGAGCCTCACGCCCCTCAGTCAACACTTTGACTGCTTCAGCCTCTGTCAGCACCTTGTTCGGGTCTGCTTTCACAGGCTCATACGCGATTTTCTCACGGATACTGGCAGACTCCAGCCATGCCTTAGGGGTTTTAGTACTAGCACTCGCATGGCTGCTGCCCACGGATGTTTTGCGAACCAGCCCCTTGATGCCTGTAGATGTACCCTCACCCACAGGTGTGTACTTCTTCTGTACTTGCTTTAAAGCCGCCTGTGCAGTCGCTTTATCCTTTACAATGCCAACCGTCTGTCCGTTGACCTTCACTTCTACCCCTTTGGCATACGCTGTCAGCATACCATCCAGCTTCTTCAGCGTGGCTGCGCTGTCGATATCCGCTTTATATGCCTTCTCAATGTCTGTCGTTACCGCGCTCGTATTGAGCACCATATCGACGCCGGGATACTTATCCTTATACTGTTTGCTCTTCGTTGCGTACAGCTGTTTAAGTTGTTGCTCATTCAAGATATTTCCGACCTCGACGCCTTTTACATACACTTTATAATAAGGAACTGTGTTAGCTCCGACATACTGATTACTCGCAAAAATAAGACTGCCTGCAATCACCACACCGCCTGCCGTCCAGCTCAACCATTTTCTCCGACCGCTCCACCACTTTGCTATTTTCCCCGCTTCCACAGCAGGCTTGTCTGCAACGTTTGAATCTGCATTCCTGCTGTCTGGTGAATCCTGCTCCTTCAAAACCTTCATGACTCTCTCCTTTTCAGCATATCTTATCTCTATATAAATGCGTTCGTTATTGGTCTTTCACACTATGAATTTAGCCTGTATTCACAAGCATCTATGATATTAGTCGCTATCTACCATTGCATAGTTGCGTAAAAGGTTTCAAAAATTTAACCTTTTTACAACACTGTTTACTTTAACATAGCCTTTACAAAGAATTCAACTACACTCCAATTCCTTCCTGGCACGCAAAAAAATCCGCGCATGGCGCGGATTCTACAGTCCTATTTTGAGCATACACATTGCCCCTGAATTCAACGTTATTTATTCAGGATTTTGCAAAATACTCATTTAAGCAAATCCATCAACTTGTTATATTCCTCTTTGGTCAAATACTTTGCAAGCACCTGCTGAATATCCTGAAGCTCCTGCTCGGTGAGACCGCCTTCCATCGCAGCTGATATTTTCTGCATCTCCTCCGGCGGCAGCTTATTCATCAGAATCGCAAAAATCTCCTGCTTCTGTGCCGCTGGTAAATTGTTCTTCTTCTCCGTCAAATGGTCGGGCGTAATAACCAAATCATGGCCTTCAATACTTGTTTCAGGTGTAGCTGTTGTACCTTCTGCCTGCTTCCGAGACTCATTTCCTGATGTTCCCGCCGACGTGGCACCCTCCTGAGATGCCTTGCCATTGGCTGCGCCACCAGCCTCACTTCCGCTTTCTTCTAAGCCCTGTCCCATGACAGGCAACGCATCATCAGGCGGTGTTACACTTCCCGAGCCACTTCCTGTCGTCTTGTTCTTCCCCGTGTCTGTGCTTTGGTCCGTACCCGCACTGCCCTTTAGCCAACCCAATCCCCATATGGGCTGATGATCAAGCTGAATGTTAAACTGCCGCAGCAGCGATTGAACATAAGCATTAACGACTACACCTGTCACTGCCAGCGTTAGTGCGCTAACCAACACGACTGTCATTCCTTTTTTGAGCAGCCATCCAAGCCACCTCATATCCCGTTACCTCCTTATACGCATCCTGCCATGTGTGTATCATCATGAAGTGCATATAGATCAGTATTGACGAGATATGACGATTTTTAACCCATGGAATATGTAAAACTAGCACAATTCAATAGAAGATGCCACCTTCTGATTGAATCAGCGCGTACGACGCACCCAGAAACGGAAAATGTCACTGCGGACATAATCCAGAGAATACAGCACCTGCCTGTTCATTTCATCATAGTGAAGCTGCTTTAATAATAATACCGTGGCCTGTGGATGCTTCAACAGACGCGTCATATGTGCATCGTCATAGTTGGGAACGGTAAGCTCGGAATACGCTCCGACGATTCGCACCCCCGCCTTGAACTCAAGATTCTGAAAAAGCGAGCCTGAAAAAGAGTCTCCTTCCAGAATGGGTCCGGCTAATTTCTCTGGCATCCAGTTGATAGAGTGGGCTACAGCCTCTCCGTTGGCAGTGCGTGTACGCTCTAGAGCAATCATGGGCTCATTCTCGGAAAATCTCATCTGTTCGGCAATATCAGGAGGACAAACCGAGATTCTCTGAATGGATTCTAGCTGCTCGTCTTCCCGTAACCCTGCCGAACGAATCATGTCCCCGATGCTGTACAGGCGGTCGAGGGAGCTTGGAATACTCGGCAGCGGGCAAGTCGCAAACGTGCCACTCCCGTGTTTTACAAGCAGCTTACCTTCCGATTCCAGTTGGCGAATAGCTCCCCGTAGCGTCGTACGCGAGACACGAAACGATTGGGAAAGTGCAGTTTCCGACGGCAGCCGATCCCCCGGACCCATTTGATTAACCTTCATATATTCTTCTATAAGCTGCTTTATGTTCTCTTGTTTTGTTGACACCGTCCGAAGCCCAGCCTTTCTATTGTGTTAAGCCATATAAATCGGATTCGTAAAAGCAATCATCATCACGCAGTCTTCCATGCAGCCGTAAAGCTCAGCTCGTATCCAGCCCTTACCTAGAGGATCTTGCAATGACAGCGTATATTCTCCTGTGTGAGCAGGGATCTGAATCTCGGAGCATATTCCGTGACTACTTGTCAGCAGAAGACGAAGATTCTGAGGCTTGAGGTTGTAATGGGCTGCTCTTGCTTCCACATCCAATTGAACCGTCACAGATAGTGAATCTTCTACAGTCAGCTCTATGCATTCGCCGATGGGATAACGATGTTCTCTGCCCTTAATCTGTGCCCACATCGTCAGTAACGGTCCCATCGTAACTGACACTGAACCGTGGCGAATCGCCTCAACTGCCCGGTCTGCTAAGCCTTCTCGCTCTTCTGCTTCATCATGAACCCCCAGATACGTAACAGCCGGAAGCGCATCATCCGGTTTAGATACATGCCAGTCCCGACCGCTTACCGCAGTGATGCGATACCCCTGATTCAACAAATCGGTCCACATGGCAAACGCCCGCTGGCTATCCCGCTTAATAGATGGCATAAGCGTTGACCAGACTTCTATATAATCCACCTCATACCAATCCTGAATCGTGTATTCCCAAAAGCACCCCGTACAGATCGGACTTCCAATCCTGAACGGATGGGCAATCCCTGCAATGCCTCCCTGCTCATGCACCTGCCGAATCCCCTCATGGATGTCATCTGGTCCCAGCACACGCCAGTCGATAAAGCGGTCAACCCCAAGCGTCAGCATATGCCCGTAAAAGGTCGTCCACTCCATCCCTGAAATGATCGGGAGACCAAACTGCCGCTGAACCTGTTCCTGATCCGCAAGTGCCGATTGCGTGTTGTGATCCGTCATAGCGATGCACTCAAGTCCCAGATCCACTGCGCTTTGAACAAGCTCCTCCAGCGTTTGCTTTCCGTCGCTGTGAAGCGTATGGGTGTGAAGCTCAGCTGGAATCCATTTAAGCATATGCTGCTTCCTCCCCCAATACATGAATTTGGTAGGCAAGCGTCTCGGTTACAACGGCATGCAGACTGACCGTAATCCGCCACATGCCCGCCGGATTATCTCCTGCGAGGAATCCCGGCGAAGCCGTAGACGAACCGAGCCAATGCTCCTGCTGCATCTCGGGAAGGTGCGCATTTCCACGGTGACGGAGAGGATCATCGACAGACAGCGTTAATAAATTTTGCAGCGGGATATACTTCTTCCACAGATCGGATGAATGCCCCGGCTCGTCGTATCCGTATTTGCACATGCTTTCCTCAATGATTCCTCGTGCTTGCTCTTGATCCTCCAATAACTTAGGCGTGTAAGAGAAGTGAATACGAATCGTTTCAGTCGGCTGTGGAATATGGAAGGAGTACGTAATATGGCTCTGGGTGCAGGTTCTGTCGACCGTTCCCTCCACATACAGCAGTCTGCTCATGACTCCCCATCCTGGCTAGACAGTTCATCCACAACATGCTTTACCATATCATTCACAGGATGTTCTTCATCACCCGACATGTCTTTGTCTGCCGCCCATAAAACACCCACGGGTTGAAGCCGCGTCAGCTTAATCACCCGGTCTGTACGAATACCCGGGAACTGCGGGAGATTATCCTCGTTTAACGTAAAAGCACACAGGCCGGCTACTTCCATGCTGTCCGCACCGCCTTCCAGCAATACGGCTCTGATTTCAGCTATATCCTCGAGCACAGCCTCTCCAGACAGCTTGATCGTGGTAGAAAAATGTGACTCTGCCCCCTCATAAGCGGCTCTAAAATCCCCGAGTCTCAGATCATGATGGCACGATGAATACCACTGCTCCGAGCCGTGAAGGCGAAGCTGGACATCGACACAGGCATCTTCCTCGCGCCGATTGAAGCCAGGCTTGAACCCTGGAGACAATTCTCTGTCTGAATCCCGTAAGGGGCGTTTGGAAGTCTGGATAAACACATAGCTACGCTGGTGTGCAAGTGTAATGGAAGAGGCTTGTGACGGTATTTCCAGCTCCTGCTGACGTTCCATCTCCCACCCAGTGACCTGATAGGCAAAAGGAAAACGGCTCATGACCGCCTCACGTGGCTCTTCCTCTGGTTTCCACTGGAAAGCAGGCGGCAGCATAAAACGATAGTCCGATGTGATGTCATCCTTAAAGTTTCCGTTAGTTGTTGCGGATTGGAGAACAGGATGCCCACCCAGATCATAATTGCCATTAAACGCAGTCGTAATATGATGTGCCCCCTGGAAAACAGCTTCCAGAACATTGCCTTCCGCATCCAGCTCGACGCGGTACATCCATTCGATATCGGTCGTTCTTCCCCATTTGCTCATAAGCAGCGGCGCGGGCGTTCCCTCATCTTCATGGCTGAACATCATCTGATATTCGATGACTGTCTTCTCCTCATTCCCTTCCACGGAATAGAACAAAACAAGCGGTGTATCCGTAAAGCGATTCTCATAGGGATGTGAGAGATTGCGGCCATATAAAAGCGGGGTATGGCGATAAATCAGCGATCTTGGAGAGGAATCAGCCACGCAGCGCAGTTCAACCCCATCGATCCATGCTCGAGATACAAGCGGAGCCGATTCCAGTTCGCGAAATTCAGCATAGACCTCATAATCGCCTTCTTTTAGATGTCCCAACAAACGGGTATACACTCCCTGACTGCTGCCATAGTACAAAATGACATCTTGATTATAGGCTTCATTCAGGTAGAGGCGTACGAAGGCAGATTCTCGATCTGTCGCAGCCCAGTCACTGTCTGATCTGGCGAACAGATCAAGCTCCGCGTATCCGTCTTCTGGCATGGAGAACCTAAACCGGAACCCGTTTCCCGGGCTGAGCTCAACCTCCGCCTTGTGTAAGGCAATCCGATAACCGCAATCCAGCAGATCCTTTTCCCACACTCGCCCACTAAACCCGGTAATTTGCACCTCTGCTTGGCTGTTCATCCCTGTAACCTCCTTAGTGTATAACGGCGGTCTAGCTAGCATCCGCATCCTTCACCATTGTCCGAATATAAAAGTAGCCCATAAAAGAACACAGTAAAAACATAAACACCGCCATTGCACTGGCCGTATGCGTCTCCTGATAGCTGGAAAACACCTGCTGCATCGCAACACCCAGCACTTGTGGTGAGTTGGCACCGATCAGGAAGGGAGCCGTAAAGCTTCCCATGATTCCCATGAAAATGAAGGTCACCGCAACCCACATCGTTTTGTAGGAAAGGGGTAAAATAAAGCGCCCAAACAGCTGCATCGTGCTGGCTCCGGCATCTCTGGCGCTTTCGACGACGGCGTTTGGAATGCTGGCAAGTGCCGAGCTGAGCAGCATGGTTGCGAACGGAATGTTGAACCACAAATTAGCCAGCACCAGCCCTTTGTAGTCATAAATAATCCTCGGAATCGTCTCAATGCCGAGCGGCAGCAAAAGACGTGCAGCCCAACCGTGATTGCCATACATGGTAATGATCGCATACGTTGCAATTACACCGGGAACAAACATCGGAATAAAATACAAGCGGCCTATCCACTTCACGACAACTCCTTTGCCGAATCTCAGATAAATCGCCAAAGCATAGCTGATGACCAGAGTAAGGGCCGTCGAGACTAACGTGACATTAATCGTATACATGATATTTCTACGCATGGCAGGTTCCGTGAACAGCCGAATATAATTGGCCAGACCGTAGCCCGTTCCATATTGATCAATCAAGCTTTCCTTCACGGCATAAAGAATCGGAATAATAACGACGACCAGCAAAATGAGAAAAGACGGGATGACCAGAGCAAGCCCCAGCATCCCCCTTTTGGACAATGAACTCATGCTCAACCGCCCGCTACTTCACTTTGCCAGCGTTTGTAGATTTCCTGCTGAAGCTCTCCGCTATTAAAGCTGCGGTATCCAGAAGATACACTGTTGAATTTCTCTTGCAGTTCCGTTGGCATCAGATTCCACTTAATCCCCGGATAGCCGTACATTTTATTAATAACCACCGTTTGCGCTTCAGGCGTCAGTATATAATTCAAGAATTCCTGAGTTGCTTCTTTTTTGGAGGAAAGCGAAGGAACCATCAGATAAGAGGGTCCACCTGTAAAAGCAGGGTCGATCTGTGTCAGCTTCACCGTGTCTGGAAGCAGCCCTTTAGCCAGTTGTTCGAGCGCCATATCAGACCAAGCTGGAACCATGTCAACCTCTCCACTTGCTAAAATATCAAGCGTACCTTGGTTCTTCTTAGGATAGACTCCTTTTTGGTACATTGAAGGGCCCAGTTCCTTGAGCAGTGAGAAACCTTGATCCCATTTTTTCATATTTGCCGGATCATCACTGTTCATCGCCTCTGGCGGAAGGAAATTATAGATAACCGTGTTCACAAACGAGCTGCCTGATCCACCCGTGGACGGATCATTATAGGCGAACTTGCCCGGATGCTGGCGAATCCACGTGTACAGCTCGTCGGCTGTTTTCGGAGGTGTCGCTACTTTTGCACTATTATAGGCAAGGACAACCGAAGAGGCACGGTATGGAATGGCCTGATTATTCACTTGCTTGAGATACGTTTCATCCACATTCTTCAAATTTGGAACTTTGGCAGCGTCCACCGTTTCCCACAGTTTCTCGCCTACCCCTTTAGTGATGTCATCCAGACTGCCTTCGTACAGGTCGATATCTGTATCGGTTTGTCCGCTTTTCTTGGCTGCGATCAGACGGTCCAGTGTAGATGCACCTCCGGTTCCTGCTGGCAAATACACCAGTTTGACCTTAACGTGATCATTTTTAGCTTCAAAGTCCTTGATTAACGTTTCCCACAGCTCTTTAACGTTCAGAGACCCTCCAGTGTACAGGGAGATTTCCGTCGTTCCGGTAGCGGCTCCCGCTTTGGTAGACTTGGCTTCCCCTATAGCCGTAGCGGCATTACCGCCGTTTCCACAGCCAGCCAACAACGATAAACTAAGTACCCCTGCCAAAACCAGACCCATATTCTTTTTCCCAAACACGTTGTTGCCTCCTTTAGATAGTTGCACAAGTTCGCAGCATCACCAGATGATGCGTTCGTGATGGACATTGATGCGATATAGAGGTTGATCGTGAATCTTCACTGTGCTGCTGGAAAAGTAACAATTTTACTGAAGCTGAATCTGATGTGCTCTCCACTGCGCAGCTCGGTCGCTCGTTCACGCGGCACAAACATTTTCAGATGATGGGTACCGCTATCAAGCGAAACTTCCGCATAATGCCCGAGAATCATCACTTGTCTGATCGTTCCGGCTAGAGAACCTTTTTCTTCCGTCGTCAGAACAATATCCTCTGGCCTTACACCAACCATGGATTTACCCGTGTATTCATGCTCTTGTGCAAACGGTATTCCGCTCACAGAGACACTGCGACCTGTACTCACCCCCTTTAATAAATTGATCCGGCCAATAAAACCTGCTACAAAAAGTGACTGTGGCTTGTCATAGATCTCCTGCGGTGAAGAGAGCTGCTCAATTCGGCCCGCATTCATAACGACGATGCGGTCGGAAATGGACAGCGCCTCCTCCTGATCATGGGTGACGAACACCATCGTCATCCCTGTCTGGGTCTGGATATCGCGCAGCTCCTCTCTCATCTCCATACGCAATTTGGCATCAAGCGCGGAAAAGGGCTCGTCCAGCAGCAATACATCAGGCTTTAGCAGCAGAGCCCGAGCGAGTGCTACCCGCTGCTGCTGACCGCCCGAGAGCTGTCCCGGCGTTTTACGCTCTGCGCTCTCTAGCCGAACCAGCGCTAGCGCTTCCTTCACCTGACGGTCAATCTCTGTCTTCTTCACCTTTCGAATCTTCAACCCGAAAGCCAGGTTGTCATACACGGTCATATGCGGCCACAAATTATAGCTTTGGAACACCATAGCTGTCGGACGCTTTTCGGGCGGCAGCTTGAGTACACTTTTACCCTGAATCTGAATGTCGCCACTGTCCGGGTCCAAAAAGCCGCCAATGGAGCGAAGCACGGTTGTTTTACCACAGCCGGAAGGTCCCAGCAGTGTCACCAGCTCTCCCTTCATCACGTCAAGTGAAATGCCTTTGACTCCGTCTCCTGTCTTGAAGCGCTTGGTTAACTCTTGAATGGATAATTGAATGGGCATTAGCTTAGGCTCCTTTTTCAGGATTTTACAAACTCCTCTTTTGACCAATTACGTTATTTCACCTGAAATCCGCCTGCCAGGACATCCGCACTTACAAAACGCTTGGCTGCCAATAGCAGAATGATTGTTGGCAGGGTAAGAATGACTGAGAAAACAGCACCCGTTGTGCTCGGATAATCAGCAATGATGGAATACATGATGACTGGCATTGTTTTATAGTCCGGCGTTCCGACAAGGAGTGTCCCCTGTGCTTCATCCAGTGAAGCAAGAAAGGTAAAAATGGAGGCGACCACAATGCCGGGCAGCGCCATAGGAAATGTGATTTTCCAAAACACCCGAAATGGTCCGGCTCCAGCATCCCGCGCTGACTCCTCTTGTGCACGATGTACGCTGCGGAAGGCAGAGGATGGAATCCAGGTCATATACATGAGCGTGTTTACCATATGGATAAGCACAATGCCTGCAAAGGTGTTCATCAACCCGAATTGGTAGAATAGTACGGCAATAGACACATACAAACCCATTTTCGGAAAAGCATGCGTAAGCAGGAATGAGAAAAGGAACCATTTACTGAACGGGAAAGAAATTCGTGCAAAGGCATAAGCAGCAGGAATACATACGATAATGGAGCAGACCGTAACGGTAATCGCAATCAGGAAGGATAGAGAAATCGAGCTGAGTACATCATCCTGGGTAAGTACAAACTTCCACCATTCCAGTGACAAGCTCTGCGGGAGCGGTGCAGGATACTGCCATTTTCCCGAAACCGCCAAAAGGAGAAGATTGGTCAGAGGACCTAGGAAAAAAATGACGAAAATGATAAGCACAATGAACTCCACAATTTTGCGTGTGCCGAGTGAGCGAAGATACCAGTTCATAATTCATCCCTCTCAAGACGTCTAGACGTCCGAATCTCTTTTCTATTTGGATTATAGAGAGGGTTTGTTATCACAAATCGACAAGGAAGATAAGATTATGTAAAGGGGAAGGAACCATTTAACACTTCACAGAATAAAAAAAGAGAGAGGCTGCTAACAGCCTCTCTCTTTGAACGTATATCAATAGCTATATTATTCTTGTCCTACAAATAAATCGGAAGCACCTGATTCGTTTGATCGCGATTACGCCCAACCGAGAAAATAGCAATTGGGATACCTGTCAGATCAGACACGCGTTGTACGTAATTGCGTGTAGTCTCAGGCAGTTCCTCCAGCGTTTTCACGCCAGTGATGTCTTCGCTCCAACCTGGCATTTCTTCATATACCGCTTCGCATTCCGCCAGCATTTTCAGGCTAGCCGGATAATGCGTAATCACCTCACCGCGGTACTTGTAACCTGTGCAAATTTTCACCGTTTTCAGGCCAGTCAATACGTCCAGCGAGTTCAGGGAAAGACCCGTTAACCCACTGACACGACGGGCATGACGCACAACGACGCTGTCAAACCAGCCAACACGACGAGCACGACCTGTAACCGTACCGTACTCATGACCTGTTTCACGAATGTAATCGCCGACTTCATCGTTCAGCTCAGTTGGGAAGGGTCCATCACCTACACGAGTTGTGTACGATTTAGCTACACCGATGACTTGTTGAATCTTGGATGGTCCCACACCGGAACCAATACATACGCCGCCAGCCGACGGGTTGGAGGACGTAACGTATGGATACGTACCTTGGTCGATATCGAGCATAACGCCTTGCGCACCTTCAAACAGTACCTTTTGATTTGCGTCAATCGCATCATTCAACACGACAGACGTATCGCCTACATAAGGACGGATAAATTCAGCATATTCCAGATACTGTTTCAGTATTGCTTCTACATCCAATGGCTCGCCGCCATATACTTGTTCAATCACTTGGTTTTTTTCTTTCGTTTGATGGCGCAGCTTCTTTTCGAATTCCTCTGCATCCAGCAAATCAGCAATACGAATACCGTTACGTGCAGCTTTATCCATATAAGCAGGGCCAATCCCTTTACGGGTAGTACCAATTTTGTTAGGACCTTTGCGGTCTTCTTCCAGCACATCCAGCGTCATATGGTACGGCATAATCACATGTGCACGGTCACTAATGACCAAATTTTTCGTAGAAAAGCCATTATCATGAATGTAAGTAATTTCTTCAATAAGAGCGGCTGGATTGACTACCATGCCGTTGCCAATAACACACTTTTTATCTTCATAAAAAACGCCGGATGGAATCAGGCTCAGCTTGTACTTTTTACCGTCAATGAGAATCGTATGACCAGCATTGTTTCCGCCTTGGTAACGGGCCACCACTTCAGCGCTTTCCGCCAGATAGTCCGTGATTTTACCTTTGCCTTCGTCTCCCCATTGTGTTCCCACAACGACTACAGTTGACATGTTTCATTCCTCCGTGGAGTGCCCACAGACACTCTGATTTTGAGCTGACACACTACGCATATCCGACTTCAACCGCCTGAGCGAGCAGATATGGAGCGTTCTCGGACAGCAGGAAAAAACGTCCGTCGCAGACATTCCGTAGGTTCGGAAAGCCCCGGGCGTAATGATCTCCCCACTGCGTTGAAGCAGCACTATAAGTGTAACAGCACCATTTTTTAAAGTCAAATAAAAAGCGAACATTATATTACATGAAAATATTATTGTTCGTAATTGAGAGTTTCATTCCTTATATGAAAATACGTGAATTATATAAAAAAAGACCCTTTCGAGATCGCGAAATCCGCGTCGAAAGAGCCTTTTCTAATGATACTAATATGTTATCCGGCGAACGCATCCGAATGGGCACGCTCGTAATTAGCGAATTTATTATAATTTTTGAGAAAGACCAACTCTACCGTACCGACCGGGCCGTTACGCTGCTTGGCAATGATAATCTCAATAATATTCTTCTTTTCTGTTTCCTGATTATAGTAATCATCCCGGTACAGAAACGCCACGATATCAGCATCCTGCTCGATAGAACCCGATTCCCGCAAGTCACTCATCATCGGCCGCTTGTCTTGACGCTGCTCCACACCCCGACTCAGCTGGGAGAGGGCAATTACAGGCACTTCAAGCTCACGAGCGATTTGTTTCAATGTCCGTGAAATTTCCGATACCTCCTGCTGCCGGTTCTCGCCTGCTTTGCCTCGTCCGTGGATCAGCTGCAAGTAGTCGATTACGATCATACCCAGTCCCTTTTCCGCCTTAAGACGGCGGCATTTGGCACGGATATCAGCCACAGTGATGCCGGGTGTATCATCGATATAGATTTCTGCCTCTGACAAGGCTGCAATGCCCATCGTCAGCTTCGCCCAATCGTCGTCGCCTTTAAATTCACCTGTCCGCATGACGTTCGCGTCTAGATTGGCCTCGGCGCAAATCATCCGCTGCACGAGCTGAGCGGCCGACATCTCCAGACTGAAGATGGCTACTGTCTCTTTTGCCCGAACTGCAACGTTTTGCGCAATATTCAGAGCGAACGCTGTTTTACCTACGGATGGACGGGCGGCCACAATGATCAAGTCATTGCGCTGGAAACCCGCCGTCATCTTGTCCAAATCAACAAATCCAGACGGAATTCCGGTCGTATTGCCCTTGTTCTGATGCAGCAATTCAACGCGGTCAAACACTTCCATCACGACATCGCGGATGGCAATAAAGCCACTACCTGAGCGCCCGTTGGATATCTCCATAATCTTGCGCTCAGCATCGCTCAGCATACCAGCGACATCCTCGCCACTGCTATAGCCTTCGCTCACAATCTGTGTAGCTGCACGAATCAAGCGACGAAGCATCGCTTTTTCTTCAATGATCTGGGCATAGTAATCCACGTTAGCCGCTGTTGGCACCCCGTGAGCCAGCTTCGCCAGATAACTGACACCGCCGATATCCTCTAGCTGTCCCTTGTCCTGAATTTTCGAGGTCAGCGTAACCAAGTCAATCGGCTGTCCGGATTCACCCAGCTCAATCATTGCTTCGTAAATCATCTGATGAGCCTTATCATAAAAGTCCTCGGTCTGCACCCGCTCCATTGCGGTAATCAGTGCTTCAGACTGGAGCAAAATAGACCCGATAACCGCCTGTTCAGCCTCCAGATTTTGCGGAGGAATCCGATCAAAAAATTCGCCGCCCATAATTATTCTTCAGTCACCTGTACTTTCAGCGTAGCTTTGACCTCAGGATGAAGCTTAACGGTCATTTGAGTCACGCCCAACGTACGAATCGGTTCTTCCAGCTCAATTTTGCGTTTGTCCAGCTTGATGCCAGTTTTAGCTACTGCCTCCGCGATTTGCTTGCTTGTAATCGCGCCGAACAGCCGTCCACCTTCACCAGCCTTCGCCTTGAGCTGAACCGTTGTCTCTTCCAGCTTTTTGCCGAGCACTTGCGCCTCTTCCTTTTCCTCTTGCTTACGCTTTTCCTCCGCAGCATTCTGATTTTCCAGCGTCTTCATATTTCCTTCTGTCGCTGGGCGGGCAACACCACGCGGCAACAGGAAATTCGCTGCATAACCGTCCGACACTTCCTTAATTTGCCCCTTCTTCCCTTGGCCCTTCATATCTTTAATGAATATCACTTTCATTCAAATAACCCCTCTTCCCCATCAATTTCGGCCAGCACGTCGACCACTCTGCGCTTAGCTTCCTCCAGCGGGCAATCCAGCTGAACCGCCGCATTCGTCAGATGTCCTCCGCCGCCTAGCCGTTCCATGACGACCTGTACGTTCATGCGTCCGAGTGAACGGGCGCTGATCCCCACCAGGCCGTCAGGACGTTCACTGACCACAAAGGAGGCCAGTACATCCGTCATATTGAGTAATGAATCCGCCACCTGAGCAATCAGGAGCTGCGGTATTTTCTGTCCGGGCTCAGTTACCGCAATTGCGATATGCCCATATATCATTTTAGCATGCTTAATAATTTCCGCCTTAGCAATATATTCATCCAGGTCCTCTTTTAACATGCGCTGGATCATAACTGTATCTGCCCCGCTACGCCGTAAAAAGCCGGCTGCCTCAAATGTACGCGAGCCTGTATGCAGGGAAAAATGCTTAGTATCCACCGTAATCCCTGCCAACAGTGATGTTGCCTCCAGCGGTGTCAGTTGGACCTTCTCATGGATATATTGCAGCAGCTCGGTCACCAGCTCACAGGCCGATGACGCATAGGGCTCCAAGTAGATCAGAACCGAATCGTTAATAAATTCCTCACCCCGACGATGATGGTCGACAACCACCACCCGACTGGCCGTCTGCACTAGACGCGGCTCAATCGTCATGGAGGCCTTGTGCGTGTCCACCACGACCAGCAGACTGTGCTCAGTCATTAGCTGGAGCGACTGCTCTGGCGTCAGGAGCGCTTGCGATAACTTCTCATCCTTGTTTACCTGCTCCATCATTCGGTCGATAGACGGATTGGATTTATCCAGTACGATATGTGCCTCTACATTGTAAAGCGCCGCAGCCTTCCACACACCGATGGCCGCTCCCACTGCATCCATGTCCGGTATTTTGTGTCCCATAATCAGCACGCGGTCGCTCTCCTGCATCAGATCACGCAGCGCATGTGCAATGACTCGGGCACGCACTCTGGTCCGCTTCTCGACAGCATTGGACTTGCCTCCGTAAAAGGATAGGCGTTGTCCCGCCTTCACTGCTGCCTGATCGCCTCCACGCCCAAGCGCCATATCTAGACTGGATTGGGCCAGCTCCCCTAGCTCCTTGATGCTCTCTGCACCGAAGGATAAGCCAATACTCAGTGTCATCGGTACTTTCAAATCCGCTGTCATTTCCCTTACGGTATCCAGAATGACGAATCGACTTTGCTCCAGCTCCTGAAGCGCTTTATGATTTAGCATAATGAGATAACGCTCAGAAGATAATCGACGCAAATAAATATTGTACTGATTAGCCCAGGATGTAATCTCGCTTGACACCTTCGCAATAAGCGCGGTGCGCTGCTGATCGTCCATCCCCTGAGCAGCTTCGTCCATATTATCGAGCATGACAATACCGAGCGCCAACCGCTCGTTTTCATACTGCTTGCGTAGCACCGCCAACTCCGTGACTTCATACAAATATATCAGACGCTCATCGGGCACAATCAGAAACTGATAATGACGCTCATCATGCTGTAGCTCCACCTTCAGCTCACGAGCAGGCTCCTTTGTTTCCTTCTTGGTGCTTAGAGCACCTGCGAGTTGAGGAAACAAATCTTGAAGAGATTCACCAATCAGTGATTGCTCCTCGAACATCTCCCCGGCAAACCGATTGTGCCATTCTACCGTTCGATTTTCACTGTATAAAATGATGCCGAACGGCAATGCACTAATCGCTTCCCCTTCCACCCGCTTGATCCGGAAGGAAAGACCGCTGATATATTGATTCAGTTCCCGACGAAAATCCAATTCCGTCTTCAGCATCAGCCCGCCGAGCAAGAATGACAGCAGCAGTCCTATCACACCCAGTTCCCAGTTGTACATGGAAATACATATGACAAGCACCAGCAGCAGTAAAAACGCCCAAACCGTCTGATAGCCGTGCCAGCGTTTTTGTAGAAATTTAGGCATGACTGTTCACCCTATTTCTTTGATCTTGTAATAGCTTCACGCAGCGGAAAGGCCAAATCAATAATACCTATAATGCGGAGCGGCTGGAACACCAGAACGACGAGCGACAGCAGCAACGCAATCACCGGGCTCATTTTACGGCTATGCGTCCAGAAGTATACAAAACCAATCGTCTGGATAATAAAACATGCATGAATCAGCGGTAGCATACTAATGGAAACCATTTGAATCCAGCTGCTATCGGAAGACCCTGCTATCCATTCAATTACAATTGCCAGCAGATAATACCAGATCAGCGCGCGCGGTAGCCTCCACTCGCGGGCAGGCTTCATTTTGCGTACCGGTACGTCGAGACTGCTCAATGCCGGACGTGCCAAAGCATGCGTAATTACCGCCAATATGAACGAGGTCACGATCAGCACATACGGAATTTTTCCAATCAGCATTGTGCCGAGTTTCTGCGTATCCTCTGCCGTCCAATTCATGTTTGAAAACATCGGATTAGTACTCAAAACCTGCTGTACAATACTTGCCGATATCGCAGCCTGATCACGAAGGTACTGCGAAAGATCAAATCCAAAGGAATACGTAGCGATAAACAGAACAACCAACAACTCGGCTAAAATAATGCCCATTCCGGTCATCAACGCTTGAAAAGCAGGTCCTCCCTTTTTATAAATCCGTCCCATCATTATTGAAGGAATCAGAAAATAAATCGCAGGGAGCAGCGAATACACATCGAGTAGCGCTATAATTAACAGCACCGGTATGACGTGGACCAGAAATCCTTTGAAAGGCAGCGATGAAAACAATACAGCGCCAGGCACAATCAGCAAAAATACGGTAATGATTCTTAATGGTGTCAATAGAGTCAGCAGCAGAAGCAAATAAATGATGCTCCATGCTACAGTTGCCAAGCGGAATTTCAACGTTTTCACCTCTTACGCATATGTTCTTCCAGTGCGGAAATGTCCTGATACCAATCCTCCAGCTGGTGTCCTTCTTTTCTGTGCTTTCTTAGCTTGTCGATGAGTAGATCATCCAATTCACGGTAAGACACTCCAAGGCGCCTCCCCAAAATATAACTGCTCATCACCAAACTCGCCAAACAATCACCGATGCGGGCTGTACTGCCTTCCCACATCGCCTTAAACAGACGGGAGACTTGGTCAAGCACCTCTGTTTTAAGCCATTCAATAACCTTGGCTCGTTTAACTACATCCATTTCTTTAGGCATATGATGAAGAGTCACACCCCTCTGAAAAAGCTTTATTCTCCATTATAGCATATCCTATTCTGAAAATAACTGTTACCCCATAGGGTAAATCGTTATTTTCGGACCAGCTTTGCTGCTTATTTTAGCTTGAAGTATTTAGCGATTCCCTGGACACAAATTTTTCACAATACTCAATAATCTGGCTGCGACGTACAATGCCAATAAACCGTTCCATATCATCTACAACGGGCACAAAGTTCTGCACCTTCGCCAAATTAATTAAATCCTCCATGTTCGCGTCAATGGATACGGGCTTCATCGTAACCCGCAACGGAACGTCCTTAAGCATGAACTTAGAAGCGTTTTCAAAGGTGATTTTCCCCTCAGACTCTTTCATATGCCACAACAGATCACCTTCTGTAACCGTACCTGTATATCTACCTTCTTTATCCAAAATAGGAACCGCTGTAAAACGGTGATATTCCATCCGTTCCAACGTTTGCCGTAAAGTAGCATCCGCCGTTACACAAGCAACTTCCTGTTTGGGAAGCAAGAAAAAAGCGATATTCATGAGAAACGAATCCCCCTCAAAATCAAATATAAATCCATTGATTATTCACTGAATGTCCTGCTTGTCGGGAAGCCTCAGCGTCTGCGGGGTTGTATCGGAATCTAGCCAGTTGGCAATGATTAGTCTGGCATATTCAAGTTCCTGTTCATTAGCCCGGTCATAATACAGGCCCTTCTTCTTGAACCCTTCCCCCGTAATCGTAAAACTTGAAATTTGTGGATTCCCCTGCGAAATAGCTTGCTTGCCAAGCCCAGTAATAAAAGTAGGTTCCATATCGGTTTTAAAATTGGCTCCCATAATATCGAGCAGCTCCGGGATCTTGGTAATTCCGTTGATATTCAGCAGCTTATCCGCCATAGCGTTCAAAAATATTTGCTGCCGTTTTGTACGGTTGAAGTCACTATCTTCCCGATATCTAACATAATACATGGCTTCTTCACCATTATAAAGCGGCTTGCCCGCCTCAATACGGAACTTGATATGCAGCGGGTTCTTATTCTCAATGGGCTTGTCGATTGGAAGCACAACTCCACCCACTGCATTCACCGCCTCCTGAATACCCTGGAAATTAATCGTAGCATAATAATCGGCCTTATGCTCCATCAACTTCTCTACTGTAGCCATGGACATATCTTCGCCTCCGAACGCATAAGCATGCCCCAACTTATCAAAATCATCCTCGCCATCGCGATTCGGATCATGTCCGGCAATCTGTACGTACGTATCCCTTGGAATGGAAACCAAAAGCACACGCGATTCCGCGGGCCGTACTACTGCATACATAACCGTATCCGAACGACCACGCGCCTTTTCATTTGGCCTTTGATCTGTACCCAGTAACAACACCGAAAAGGGTTCCTTACGGTAAGCTACTGTCTCTTGCTGCTGCTGTTCCCCGGATTGTCGCGGCTGATAGGATTTCTCCAGCTTGCTTTCCAACGTCGGTGATACAAACCAATCAAAAGCCACCAGTGTCAGCTGTTTGCGGAACAGGTAGCCTCCCACTGCAATCAAAAATAAAACAATACATGAAATATATAGAGCGGTAAACCTCTTTTTCTTTTTGGGCTTTCCACTGGTCCTTCTCTTATGTCTTCTCTCCATAACAGGTACCTTCCTTCTTTCCGTCACAAATCCCATCTCTTCATTAAACCAAATTGGTCCCACATGAAGCTGAAACTTCCCCTCAAAGCATAAAAGGTCTACTACCTTGTTGTCAAAAGTGTCATGGCGTGGTCAGCTCCTCGAATTCATACCAAAAAAGGCTTCGACCTCACGGTCAAAGCCCCAATTCATGTTTGTATCCGTATCCTATGTAGCTTTCAAAGTCATTTTTGCCTTAATGTGGAGCCAGTTTCACCAAATTTTGCAGTCTCACCGGGAAAGAAGTCGACAGGGAAAAACCATAATCGAACAACTTCCGTGTCTGCTCAAAACGCTCTTCCTTGCTCGGTGCACCCAGCACCACGGCAACTAGCCGTCTTCCATGCTGCTCAGCTGTGCCCGTGAAGCAGTATCCAGCATCGCTTGTGTACCCTGCTTTCAGTCCGTCCGTTCCCGCGTAAGAGTACGGTCCAGCCAAGGAAGGCAGCATCCAGTTCGTATTACTAATGTAGATGCCTTTATCCTTCAACTCCATTTGCGTACGACTGGACGTTCTTAAAATCTCCGGGTGTGACGTAATTAAATAGGAGGCCAACTTTGCCGTGTCGCTTGCTGTCATTTTCGTTTCTCCCTGAATATCCTCAGGGTGATTCGGCCCCAGTTCACTCTGACCTGCCCCAGACGCATTGCTAAAGCGACTATCGGATGACAACCCGATTTGGGCAGCTTTCCCATTCATACGCTTCACAAAAGCTGATTCGTTCCCTGCTGAACGCTCCGCTAACGCGACAGCGGCATCATTCGCTGAATACACAACCATACTCTGGAACAATTCGGATACGGTCATCCTTTCACCATACCGGAGGGACAAATTCACACCGCCTACTGTACTGGCGTAACGGCTAATTCGCACTTCATCATTCCAGCCTAACCGTCCGGCCCGAATATCCTCCAGCACCAATAGCTCAGTCATGAGCTTGGACATATTTGCGGAAGGCATAGGCGTATCACCATTCACATCCATCAGCAATTCCCCAGTATGCATGTCCATCAGCACCGCAGCCTCTGCATCCACATTCGGCTTTCCGATCAACAGGCGGGGCCCAAGCGTAATAAAAATCAATATAATAAGTACCGGGACGACAATAGCCCAACGTAACCAATGTTTTTTCATCATCGTAATAACCTCCATACTTTATTAGACGATGAAAAATCCATTTTGTCTGCAATTTTTCGAAAAAAAGATACAATTTTTTTACCTTTTTTATTCCACGCCAAAATATCCGTCAATTATGCTTTCAGAATGACGGATATTTTGCTTCCTAATTATTATATTTTAGGCAAAGTGACAGGCTACAAAATGCTGATCGCCCGCATCGCGGTATACCGGAGTCTCTGTTTTACAACGTGCTTCTGCCATAGGACAACGTGTATGAAACTTGCATCCTGAAGGCGGATTGGCCGGAGATGGGATGTCTCCTTTCAACACAATCCGTTGTCTCTTGATCGTGGGATCGGGAATCGGTACTGCCGATAGCAGCGCCTTCGTGTACGGATGAAGCGGATTACTGAACAGTTCCTCCTTGGAGGAAAGCTCTACCATTGAACCCAGATACATCACACCAATCCGGCTACACAGATGCTCGACTACACTTAGATCATGCGAGATGAACAGATAGGTCAGTTGGCGTTCCTGCTGCAAATCACTTAACAAGTTAATGATCTGGGCCTGAATAGACACATCCAGAGCAGATACCGGCTCGTCAGCCACAATAAAATCAGGATTCAAAATCAAAGCCCGTGCAATCCCGATCCGCTGGCGCTGACCGCCAGAGAACTCATGCGGATACCGATCATAATGATACGAGGACAGCCCGCAAATGTTCAGCGTTTCATTGACCTTCTTCCGCAGCTCACTACGATCAATCAACCCGTGATCCAGCAACGCCTCTCCAATGGCTTCACCGACCTTAATTCTCGGATTCAGTGAGCTAAAAGGGTCCTGAAAGACGATTTGCAACTTCGGACGAAGCGCACGGATCTGCTCTTTGTTTAACGCGTGCAAGTCTTCGCCTTTATATCGTACCGATCCCTCTGTCTTATCCATCAATCTGAGAATCGTACGTCCAATCGTACTTTTGCCGCAACCCGATTCTCCTACCAGACCGAAGGATTCACCCTTATGAATGTTAAAGGATACGTCATCGACTGCTTTCACATGTCCGACAGTACGCTGAAAAATTCCGCCTGTGATCGGGAAATACTTTTTCAGCCCTTCCACTTGAATCAAAGGCTCGTTCATATCCGTTGCCCTCCTTCTTTCTCATATAGCCAGCAGGCAACCTTATGACCATTCTCCTTTTCATTCAAGGGAGGAGCCTGATCCTTGCAAATTTGCATACAATGGGCGCACCGATCATGAAAATGACAATTTTCTCCCAGCTCAATTGGGTTTGGAACCTGTCCTGGGATGGAATAGAGTCGGTCCATTTTCTGATTAATGACGGGCTTCGCCTTTAATAAGCCTTGAGTATATGGATGTTGCGGATTTTTAAACAGCTCAATGACAGGCGCCTCTTCAATGACGTTTCCAGCATACATAACAACTACATAATCAGCCATTTCTGCCACGACGCCCAAGTCGTGCGTGATGAGCATAATGGACGTTTTAAGCTTATCCTTCAAATCCCGCATTAAATCCAGAATCTGTGCCTGAATCGTAACATCCAGTGCCGTTGTTGGTTCATCCGCAATCAATAGCTTCGGATTACAGCTTAATGCGATGGCAATCATGATCCGCTGGCGCATACCGCCACTCAATTCATGAGGATAGGAATGAAATATTTCCTCTGAACGTGAAATCCCCACCAAATTAATCAGCTCAATTGCCCGAGCATGTGCTTCTTTTTTACTCATTAATGTGTGCATCAGCAATGGCTCCGTGATCTGTTCCCCAATCGTAAGCACGGGATTCAGAGAAGACATGGGCTCTTGAAAAATAATCGAGATGTCATTGCCGCGAATCTGCTGCATTTGACCTTTATTGAGTTTTAGGAGGTCCTTGCCCTCAAACCAGATTTGTCCGTCTGAGGTGTGGGGAGAATCAATCAACCGCATCATCGTCATCGCTGTTACACTCTTACCGCAGCCTGATTCTCCTACCACACAGAGCGTTTCACCCTCACGAATTTTAAAACTGACGTCATTGACCGCTTTGACAGTTCCGTTAGAGGTATGAAAGTGGGTTTTCAGGTTACGAAATTCAATCAAAGCATTTTCCATAAACGTTCGTCTCCTACTTCTTCATTTTAGGGTCCAGCGCGTCACGCAAACCGTCGCCAATCAGGTTAATCGCTACAACGGTAATGAGAATACACATTCCCGGTGGGACCCATATCCAAGGCCGTTTGCGGAAGTCAATCAGGTTATTCGCAGCTGATATCATGTTTCCCCACGAAGGTGTGGGCGGCACAACGCCAATCCCCAAGTAACTGAGCGCAGATTCTGTAATAATCGCACCCGCTACTCCAAGCGTAGCCGTAACAATAATGGTAGGAATCGTGTTCGGCAGCAAATGTCGGAATATTTTGCGGCGGTCTCTCAAACCTAGCGCTTCCGTCGCCTGCATAAACTCCTGTTCACGCAGCGTAAGAATCTGCCCCCTGACCAGACGGGACAAGCTCGTCCAGCTCAGAATCCCGATAATGAGCATCAGAAAATAAATGCGATTCGACGGATCGACCTTCAAATCCGACAGAACAGCACCTAAAATAATAAGCAGCGGTAATGTAGGGAGTGCCATAAAAATATCGGCAATCCGCATAATAACCGTATCCACGCCTTTACGATAAAATCCCGCCAACGCACCCAACGTCGCTCCGATCATGACCGAAATAAACGTGGCAACTAGCCCCACCGTCAAGGAAATACGGCCGGCCAGCATCGTACGCAGCAAAATATCTCTACCAAACTTATCCGTCCCAAGCCAGTACTTAGCATTAGGCGATAAATTTTTGTCAGCTAGCTTGTAATCATCTAAATGATAAGGTGAAATCATCGGTCCAAATATACAAATGGTAACCATCAGAATTAATATAACGAGACCAGCCAAAGCCAGACGGTTTTGGTTAAAACGGCGAACGGCGATTCTCCATGGAGACGCTTCAGGACGGATCGCCGCCTTTTGATTCGTTTCAATCGTGACTGTTTCTGCGGACAATAGTATCCCTCCTACTTCAAGCGAATTCTTGGATCTGCCATGCCATACAATACATCAGAGAGCAAATTACCGATAAGCGTAAGTACCGCTAGGAAAATCGTGAAGCCCAACATAAACGGATAATCCCGCATACTGATCGACTCCAGATAGACCTGACCCACACCCGGCCACACAAATACCTTCTCCAGAATCATCGCTCCACCAAATAAGGCCGGAAGCTCGAAGCCGAGTAGTGTGATGGCTGGAATCAGTGCATTGCGCAGTGCGTGCTTGAAAATAACCGTACGTTCCTTCAGGCCTTTGGCGCGTGCGGTACGAATGTAATCCTGACGAATGACCTCCAACATGCCTGTACGGAAATACCGGGTCAGGCTTCCTGTGCTCAGCATCGTAAGTACGAGTGTCGGCAGGAACATATGCTTGAGGACATCTACCATATAAGCCCATGAACCTGGCTCCATCCCTGCTGTGGTCATGCCCCCAACCGGGAGAATTCCCCACTCCAGGGCAAATATTTTGATGACCAATAGACCAATAAAAAATGAAGGTAGCGACATACATAAGAAAATGAATAATGTGACAAACTTATCGAATAACGAATATTGGAACTTGGCTGAAAATACCCCTGCAATAACCGCAATCAACCAGCTAAAAATAAGACTAAAAAAAGCGATAATAAATGAGTTCCATACATAATTGCCAATGACCTTCGTTACCGGCTGCTTATGCTGCAATGAATCCCCCATATTCCCCTTTAACATATTACCGGCCCATATAAAATAGCGTTGGTATTCTGGTTTATCCAGCCCGTAGATATGTCGTAGCTGCTGCGCCTTTTCGGCCGTCATATTCGGGTTCTGCTTGGCTGTAATATAATCACCCGGCACCATGGCTGAAATCGCAAATACGATAATGGATATGCCAATAAGTGTGGGGATGAGTTGCAGCAGTCTTCGAATAATGTACTGCTTCATATTCATTCCTCCAGACGAATAAAGTGATATGCCCAGCTCGTGAGAGCTGAGCATACGATTGGCAACCCTTATTGAGCGATCTGAGCGTTATGCAGAGTGAACTCAAAATCTTTGTATGGTGTAATTTCCAAGCCGGTTACACGTCCATTAACTGGCCACATATCTCTGCGTTGGTACATAAAAATAGTTGGCAGATCCTTGTTCAACTCTTGATAGAGCTGTTTGTAAATCTGTTTGCGTTTCTCTTGATCCAGCTCATGCTTACCAGCAAGCGTTAGTTCATCGACCTTCTTATTGGAATAGCCGATATCATTTTGTGCACCATTCGTAATAAAAGTCGTTGTATCCGGGTCTGGAGTTAAGCCCCAAGCCGCGAAGAACATATCAAACTTGCCTGTATCCTTTTTATCCATAATGGCGTTAAAATCTAAAGTTTCGGAAGTCAGCTTGATGCCTAGCTCCTTATAGTTATTGGACATGATCGGTAGCAAGGCCTCTACTACTGGATTATCAGCAGTCGCAGAGAAGTTGATGGTCAGCTTTTCGCCGTCCTTCTCACGGATTCCGTCAGCACCAACCTTCCAGCCTGCCTCATCCAGCAAAGCCTTCGCCTTAGCTGTATCAAATTCATATTTGTTGATACCTTCATCCGTATAAGACCAAGATTCTGTAGATTGTGGAATGTTAATAACATTCGCATATGGACCATACACGCCCTGCACAATCTCCTTGCGGTTTAACCCAATAGTTAAAGCCTGACGTACTTTAGGGTCCTGAAATTTCTTTTCCTTGTGATTAAACGCTATATATCCATAGCCATTTGTCGGCATAATATTCACGTCCAAGAAGCCTAGAGCCTTTAATTCCTCTACATTGTCTTCCGTAACTGTGATGTTGTCCATGTCCGTTTCGCCCGTTTGTAGCATAGACAGGTTCGTTTCTTCCGTTGTTGTTTTGAAAATAACCGATTTCACCTTAGGTGCGCCTTTAAAGTAGTTTGGATTCGCATCCAATACGACTTGTTGACCTGGGGAGAAGCTCTTCAGTACATACTGACCAGAGCCGATCGGCTTATTATTAAGCGCCTTGATGCTGTCCAGGTTACCCTTTTTGAACCCTTTTCCATAATAAGCTTCTGGCATGAAGTATTGCTCACCCAGAAAATCCTTTGTATACGCTGTTGCTTCTGTAACGGTGACCTCTACTGTATTATCATCAATGACCTTGATCCCCGAGATATCATTTGCTTTGCCATCGTGATATTCTTTACCGCCTTTAATTTTAAAAGACAATACATCGGTTTCTCCATCATAATTCGGATCATGCAGCACTTTGAGTACAAAAGCATAATCCTTCACGGTTACTGGAGTGCCGTCACTATACTTCACACCTGGTTTCAGATGGAATGTGTATTTTAGACCATCCGGCGATACATCAACCTTTTCAGCCAAACTATTTTCATATGTACCATCCGCCTTCACCTGTAAGAAGGAATCAAATACTGTTCTGACTACATATAAATCGTAAGTCGTTTGCCAGAATAGCGGGTTGAATACCCCTTTTGGTGATGTCATACCTACTACAATGTTATCTTTCCGATTAGTCGCTCCCGGAGGGTTTTGCGACAGATCAGTTGCTTTAATAACGCCCTCCGTAACAGGTGCACTTGCTTCATTTCCCTCTGTTTTATTGCCCGCATTGCCTTGCTGTGGCTGTGCCTCATTGGCACCTCCGCTACATCCTGCAAACAGAACACCAACGATCGTAAGCATCATAAGCAAAGAAACCCATTTCTTCGTCTGCATCATCCTGTTAATCCCCCTTAGTCGGTTCTTTATTTAACAGCCTGTCTCATTCCTGCGGTGATTCGTTAAAGCTTGAGGTTTGAAAATGAAGTTTGCACATCCTCCTTACTCTCTTTAATAACGTAAACACGTGTTTTAGACCTCTGGTCAATTTTGTGCGTTAACAACCATTACATTTTTATTAAGGTTTATCTTAAGTGTAAAATAATATCACGTCAATATCTTTTTTTATGTAATATAAAAATGCAAAATATCTATTTATGTAAACTTTATGAATTTCACTTGTGGAAAATGACAAAAAATAAGATTGCATGTAATATAAAATAACATTCCGGAAGGCCGAAATGTTTACTCTGGCGAGTTGAGGAGCTTGCAATTTCACAAGCCATTAAAAGGTATACTATAGTTTATGGGTAAACATGGATTGTATTATTAGTAAGTTACAATAGATGGCACTTGTTGTCAATATAAAAGATCACAAAAAAAGACATTCCCGGGATCGGGAACGTCTCTTTTTTCCACCCACTACTATTCAGTAGTGTAAGGAAGCAATGCGATTTGACGGGAACGTTTAACAGCGATTGTCAACATACGTTGATATTTCGCGCTTGTTCCAGTCACACGACGAGGAAGAATTTTTCCACGTTCGCTGATGAATTTTTTAAGCAGGTCTGTATCTTTATAGTCAATGTGAGTAATTTTGTTCACAGTGAAGAAACATACTTTACGACGTTTGTTGCGACCACCACGACGAGCTGGTCTTTTGTTATCGTCTCCGCCTTCTCTTTGTCTGAAGCCCATTCTTTGTCAGTCCTTTCCCAATTAAAATGGTAAATCATCATCCGAAATATCGATCGGTTTTCCGTCATCGGAAAAAGGATCCTGATTGTTTCGCGAGTTATTATTCCCGCGTCCACTATTGCTGTTACCGCCTCCGAAAGGAGACTCCTCACGCGCAGCTCCACCGCTATTGCCGCCACCGTTACCGCCATCGCGGTTAGATTCCAAGAAACGCACATTATCAGCTACAATTTCAGTCACGTATACACGTTTTCCTTCATTGTTCTCATAATTACGCACCTGGACACGGCCTTCAACAGCCGTTAAACGACCTTTGCGAAGATAGTTAGCGCATGTTTCAGCAAGCTGACGCCAGGTTACGATCGGCAAGAAATCCGCTTCCCGTTCGCCGCCTTGACTCGTAAACGGACGGTCTACAGCCAGGGTGAACTGGGTTACTGCTACACCAGACGGTGTATAGCGCAGCTCTGGATCTTTGGTCAAACGACCGATCAGAATGACACGGTTCAACAATCCAATCCCCTCCTTTGAGCGTTGTTCATTACATAATCACGTACAATAATTAAGCTACGTCGTTCGTAATGAGATAACGAATTACTTCGTCAGAAATTTTCATGATACGCTCAAGCTCAGTAACAACAGCAGGTTCTGCTGTGAAGTTTACCAGAACGAAAGAACCATCACGGAATTTCTTGATCTCATACGCAAGACGGCGTTTAGTTACATCGTGACTCGTAATTTCGCCACCGCCGTTAGAGATGATACCTTGGAATTTATCGACTGTCGCTTGAACAGCTTCTTGTTCAATGTCAGGACGAATAATATACATCGCTTCATATTTGCGCATTCTTTACACCTCCTTATGGACATAAGGCCCTCAATCTCAGTTGAGAGCAAGGAACGAGCCTAAGCTCGCACTAAAACAGTTTACCAAATCGAGCAACTGAATGCAACCTACAAATTCAATACACAAGCCTAACACGGCTAAATACACTGCATATCATTAGCTTTATACAATTTTATAGAACATCAAAAATTTCGCATATATAAAGGAAATCCTTTAATTCACTCACTATCTGTATACCCGATTTCGCATGTTTCTGTTCAAGACAGCGCACAATAACCGTTGCAGTTCAAATTCATTTATCTAAGGAGGCACCACCGTATGGGTGAAAAGACTGAGTTCGAACCAGGGGATAAGGCCCCAAACGACGGCGTATACATGGAGGTCGGAGAAAAGAGCTTCCATACTGAAATCCAAAACCCACAGCAAGTAACGCTGGAAAGAGGCGATTCTTTTCCCGAGACCGCCAACCATAATCGCAAATGGAAGAAAAAAACGAAAGCTCGTGTCCACTAATGTATATTTCCTCGAAATCCTGGCCATATTATGATTAGGCGATACAACAGAGAGGTGTGGTTCCGTTGGATGACGTAGCCGGACAAACTGTTAGGAGATCCATTCCGGGCATTAGAAGCATTAGGTTTGTGTAAAAGGACACTGTCTTTTCAACACGGTATTGCTTGTCAGTACACCGAGTTTCATGATGTGATTGGACAGATCGTATCCTGTTAAAAATGTATCGCCTACGATGGAGGACCTTTGTGGTCCTCCTTTGTTGCATTATCGGACTTTTTGCATATCCTGGTAAAATGCAGATTAATTCAGCTCCTTCTGCTAGAATATATCCAAGTACAAAGACCTACTATCTACGGAGGTTTAAAGATGAGCTATTCTCGAATATTAAAGTGGATATCAGGTATATTCGAATTGGTGCTTGCCGTACCGATTGTGGGGGGAGCTATTGTCATGGGGACCGGCTACTCGGCTCTGGGATTTATGCTTGTCCTACACGCAGTAACACTTATCCTGTCGTTACGCAATCAGGAGGCGATCTACGGCTCCGTATGGGGAGTACTCACTTCTTTGCTGGCCTGGATACCCTTTGTAGGCTGGGCTCTCCATTTGATTGCAGCGATCCTTCTGATGATC
Organism: Paenibacillus sp. Lou8.1; assembly: GCF_024213565.1. NCBI lineage: Bacteria > Bacillati > Bacillota > Bacilli > Caryophanales > Paenibacillaceae > Paenibacillus > Paenibacillus sp. Lou8.1. The sequence goes on along the minus strand of NZ_JANAVN010000003.1, from coordinate 26,860 downwards.
TCTGGCTCAAAAAAAACAAAACGCTATCATTACCCGCCTAACCAGCTATAACAAAAAAGTGCTCCTAACGGCAATGTTTCTCTGCTGTCAGGAGCATTTTTTTGCTATAACGCCTTATTCATTCCCCAATAGATTTGTAATCGTTTCTTCCATCTTACCCTCATGGTTTATCTTAGTGCTTTTCACTTTATCACACTCTGTTGACCTTTTATTCCACAAACAAAAAATCTCCTACGTCACAGACGTAAGAGATTGGTTTATTTAATGAAGTTAGTGGCGGAAAGAGTGGGAGTCGAACCCACGCACGCCTTGCGACGCCTAACTGATTTCGAGTCAGCCCCCTTAGACCTCTTGGGTACCTTTCCGCAGCAAGGATAATTATATCATCATTGCAACTGTGACGCAAGCTGATTCTAGTTCATCGCCATTCATCTTTCTTGGCTCAATTTGCTTCTGTGTTTTGCTCGTCGGCATTAGCCTTTGATCGCAGCACTTTCTTCATATTCTTTTCGAACTTGGCACGCGGAATCAGCACACTATGCTGGCAACCGACACATTTGATTCGAATATCCATCCCCATGCGGATAATTTCCATTTCATTTGTTCCACACGGATGAGGCTTCTTCATCTGTACAATGTCCCCTAGTTCAAATGACTTACGCTCCACCCTTCTCTCCCCCTTTTCTTCCTTGTTCATCTTCTTTTTCTAGGGTTATCGCTGTCTCCAAGGCTGCCTGACGATGTTCCTCATCCTCTAGGGCCTTCTTGATGTTATTCTGAATATCACGCTCTACCACGGCCCCTGTATTCGGCATACATTCTGCCACAACACGCACAATATACTCTGAGGTGGTCATGGACTGAACCCCTAACACATCCGGTATATTAAGTATCTGTACGTTGGACTCTTCAATACCTTGGATTGCCTGTTTTACCAAACCAACTGCTTCCTCTAGGCTACGCTCGGCCTTCATTGGCACATCCACTACCGCTAACGCGTTGGACATGGAGAAGTTCGTTACCGTTGTAATTGAGCCGTTTGGTAAAATGTACACCTCACCTTTCCAGCTCACTAGTCTGGTTGTACGCAGCCCGATCATTTCTACTGTACCCTTGAAAGTACCTGTCTGAATGACATCTCCTACGGCAAATTGATCTTCAAAAATAATAAAGAATCCGGTAATTACATCCTTAACCAAACTCTGTGCCCCAAAACCAACAGCCAATCCAAGCACTCCAGCTCCAGCAATCAGAGGGCCGAGATTAATACCCATTTGCGATAGCACCAGCATAATCAAAATGAAATTAAATACAATATTAGTTACATTTTTCAACAGTTCCCCAACAGTCGTTAATCGTCTTGTATTCAATCGGAACCTGCCGTTATCTCCCTTTTGTTGCATCGACTTATCTATAATTTTATTAATAACTCGAATAAAGATACGTGTGATGATAAAAATAATCGCTATTTTCAAAATCACAAACAAAAGGGTCGACCACATCGTACTATCAGTGAGCCATTTCCATACAGCATCCTTCCATTGAATCGCATCTTTCACTACGTCATCCGTACCTACATTACCGGCCAACCAATGTATTAAGGTCATGCTGTACTCCTCCTTAAACAAGGGAACTACTCTTCCTGCTTCCCGAATTCTATTTCCTACTATATAAGCTTATCTACTGACTTTAAACATATGGCTATGAATAATCTACTTCCTTCGAGTATAAAAGCACAAGTTTATCCATATACTAGCTACTATCTTGAGCATAAATGTTACCCGCAGGCTAATTGTTATTCTCCAAGGTACAGCGAGCGTAACCCGCACACTCCATTACAGAGCGAAAGGAAGATTCCATGACTCATCCATCTGACTTCATTCCGGGGCAAGAACCCCTAAGCTTAAAAATATCACACACAGACCCCGGGATCCAATCAGCCATCATCCATCGTCTGCTGTTCCATCTGCACCAGGCACCGAGTCTGCAAAATATCGTCATTATTTGCATCGGCACCGACCGTTCTACTGGAGATTGCCTGGGTCCGCTCGTAGGTACGCATTTAGCACGCTACAAAAGCCCTCTGTTTAACCTATACGGTACATTAGAGGAGCCTGTACATGCCATGAACCTGCAAACGACGCTAAACAGTATACAAGACCGGTATGAACAGCCTTATATCATTGGTATAGATGCATGTCTTGGACAAACCTCCAGTGTTGGATGCATTCAGGTTTCAGAAGGCCCTCTCAAGCCAGGAGCAGGTGTAAATAAAGAATTACCGCCGGTCGGCGATATCCATTTGACTGGTATCGTTAACGTCGGCGGCTTCATGGAATACTTCGTGCTACAAAATACAAGACTAAATTTGGTAATGAAATTATCAGATATCATTGCTGGTAGCCTATACTCCGCGATTAAGGAGTGGCATTACCGTTCTGTCCTGCTTGCTGCGCAAGAGTAACGGCTTCTTTTTCTTCAGGTGATAAGGAATAGGTGGATTGTCCCGCTTCTAGAGGCTTGGCATACACATATGAACCATCTCGGTTATAAATGCCGGTTAATACCATACCATCCTGATTGTCGTCTACAATAGCCAGAGAGAAGCTTAAATCACTTCCTCTCTCACCAAAGGCATTATAGCGTTTAATGCCTATATGTCCCTTCAAGCCAGTCAGTTTGCTGCGTAGTGATTTCATACTTGCACGATGGGTTTCCTGCTCATCCTCAATCGAATCCATCTGTACCTTCAAATCAATCAGCAGCGTTTCCAAATTCTCGACACCGCTGCCTGCCATCATGGTTTCATACTTTCGCCGCATCTTCTTCAGCTTTGCACCCTGCACGATAATAACAATCAACAGGATGAGCAAAATAAGCACGATCCCTGCAACGATTCCGGCAAGCTGTTCCATGATTAGTCCATTCAATTCAGCCATATGCTTGCTTCTACTCCTCTACCTCAAAAATCATGTACCTGCATACTTATATTTTATACGTTTGAGAACAGCGAAACAAATAACACAAGGCTATTAGTTTATCCATCAAAACCATTCTAATTCCTGCAATTCCAGACAAAGCAAAGACATATCTCACTTTCCATTTTGCTCAAGGAGACATGTCCATATTTCAACAAACTACTGTAATAGCTCCAGTAATCTTTCCAAATCCTGCTGGCTGTAATAATTCAATTCAATTTTGCCTTTATCCTTATTGTGCTTGATCTTTACAGTTGTTTTAAAGCGTTCACGCAGGGACTCTTCCATATGGTCAATATAGGGGTCCTTTTTTCGTACCTTTGCTTTGGCTTTCGCCTCACCAGGTTTATGATCCAACTGCTGTACAGCTTCCTCCAGTTCGCGAACACTCCACTGCTGTTCAATACATTGCTGTGCTAACTGTTTTACCATGTCTGGATCTTTGAGCCCAACAATAGCTCTAGCGTGTCCCATAGACAATGTTCCACGTGAAACATGATCTTTAACTTCTTCAGGCAATGCGAGCAAACGAAGGAAATTGGCAATATGAGAACGTGATTTTCCCACTTTCATGGACAACTCTTCCTGAGTTAAAGAAAATTGATCCATCAATCCCTGATAAGCTACTGCTACTTCCATAGCATTCAAATTCTCACGCTGCAAATTCTCAATCAGGGCAATTTCCATCACCTGCTGATCCGTAAAATTGCGAACAACTACAGGTATAGTCGGATTCCCACAAAATTGAGACGCCCGAAAACGTCTTTCCCCGGCTATGATTTCGTATCCTCGCAATACACTACGTGCAATAATAGGTTGGATAACACCGTGTTGACGTATGGATTCGGCTAATTCCTTAATGGACTCTTCATCAAACGTTTTTCGAGGCTGGTACGGGTTTGCACGCAACTGGCTGAGCGGAATGTCAACAACCTTATCTTCTTCATTGACCATAAGGGAGGGAATGAGTGCATCAAGTCCTTTTCCCAACCGTTTACTCATAAGATACCACTTCCTTTGCCAACTCAATATATACCTCTGCCCCACGGGAACGGGGATCATACGTAATAATGGACTGGCCATGTGATGGTGCTTCGCTGAGTCTCACATTGCGTGGAATAATCGTCTGATAAACCTTGCTTTGAAAATACTTTTTCACTTCTTCAATCACCTGAATACCCAAGTTCGTGCGGGCATCAAACATGGTTAACAACACACCTTCAATTTGCAGTGAGGTGTTCAGATGTTTTTGCACTAATCGCACGGTATTCAACAATTGACTTAATCCTTCTAATGCGTAATATTCACACTGGATTGGAATAATGACTGAATCGGAAGCCGTCAATGAATTAAGCGTCAAAATACCCAGCGATGGCGGGCAATCAATTAATATATAATCATAATTATGCTTAACGAGTTGAAGCGATCTTTTTAATCTCAATTCGCGAGAAATGGTCGGCACCAGTTCAATTTCCGCGCCTGCTAACTGAATGGTTGCCGGAATAATATCCAATCCCTCAACCTGTGTACTCATAATAGCTTCGCTAGGATCAACCTCGTTAATGAGTACATCATAAATGCAATTTGCCACGTCCGCCTTATTGATACCCACACCGCTGGTTGTATTACCTTGCGGGTCGATATCCACGAGCAATACCCTTTTGCCGAGGGAAGCAAGTCCGGCGCCCAAATTAACGGAAGTAGTTGTTTTGCCTACTCCGCCCTTTTGATTGGCTACGGCTATTATTTTTGACACTTCATTCACCTCATAATTTAATCGGAATCCTGCTACACTCCATAACTACAAAGCGCTCTATGGAGACGTTACTTAGTCCTTAACTTACGGATAACGGCAATTTCAGAATAGAATTGAGTATGCTGCGGTTTTATTCGGCGTTAGACAGAAAAAGCGGCAATTGCTGCCGCCTGTACGCTTCATCCCTTACTTACGTTTGGGAATTTGAATGACAATCTCATAGTGATCCTCATGATCAGATTCCTTGGTCTTGATATCCAAGCCTGAGCCAGACACCATATCAATGGATTGACGAATCGTATTCAGCGCAAGCCGGACATCCTTGGTAAAGGAAATCCGCTTCGATTTCTTATTGGTGGATACTTGTTTATAAAAGGCAACTCGTGCCTCTGTCTGCTTCACATTGAGTTCCTTGGCAATGACTTCATCTAAAACCTTGTACTGTAGTTCTTCAGTCTCTAATGACAATAATGCACGAGCATGACGCTCGGACACCTTCCGTTCCATTAGAGCCTCTTTCACTCTCTCCGGCAGATGAAGCAACCGTATCTTGTTAGCAATAGTGGATTGGCTTTTGCCAAGTCGTTGAGCGAGGCTTTCCTGGGTGAGCTGATGTAGATCAATCAGCTTTTGGTAAGCTACAGCCTCTTCAATCGCAGTTAACCCTTCCCGTTGAAGATTTTCAATCAACGCGATGGATGCAGCTTGTGAATCATTAAACTCACGAACAATGGCTGGAATAGTTTCCATACCCAGCTTGGTGACAGCTCTCCAACGACGTTCCCCTGCTATAATCTCATATTGTCCATTACGGAAACGAACGACAATCGGTTGAATTACACCATGCGTCTTAATGGTCTGGCATAGCTCATCAATCTTCTCGTCGTCAAATATGGTACGGGGCTGATAAGGACTGCTGACAATATCCCGAACTGGAATTTGTTTTATTTCGTCCCCAGTAGATCGCTCCGTCAAACCAAATAGCTTGGAAAATTGTTCTTTCATTCCGTATAATACCACCTAATTTCATAATAGCACCATACTAACAGCGCTTCGTGAAAAACAGTTCCTTACGCGGATCGTAGACCCTTTTATATGAAACAGCGCCGTAAGCGGGTACACTCCACGTACACCCCTGACATTTGTTGTCCCACTGCCCTATATGTATATCTGAATTCATGGGTACGGGAGCAGTCAACTTACATTAAAACGATTATCTCTATTCTATCACTTTTCCAGCCATAATCCTATCGTCTCTATCAGCTTTTCGGAAGGATCAGATAATAAATTATGCATCCTCTTTGACAACTATCTATCCATCTTCTTCCCCCATGTAAGCAAGAACGCATGTTAGCAAAGTGTCTTTTATGTAAAGAGTCTGTCAGCCATAAAGAAAGTGAATGTTTCACGTGAAACATTCACTTTCTTTCAAACAATTACACTAACGGCGTCTTCAAAGGAGTACCCGGCTTACGTGGATATTTCCGTGGTGTAGCCGCTTTTTTCTCAATAATAATCATATGTCTGGCTGCATCTTCAACGGGTAGCTGGAAAGCCTGAACATGTTTGATTTTTCCCTTTAGCTCTTTCAAACTGTAGGAAGCTTCCTTGATTTCCTCCGTAGGATCACTACCCTTCATCGCGGCAAAGTGTCCCCCTTCACGGACAAACGGCAGACAAAATTCATTCAATACAGCGAGACGAGCAACCGCTCTGGCTGTCACTAGATCATAGCTATCGCGGTATCCTGGTTTACGCCCCAATTCCTCTGCCCTGCTGTGAATCAGTTCAACATTTTCCAAACCCAACTGTTCTACCACATGGGCCAAGAATTGTATACGTTTGTTCAATGAATCTACAATAGTCAACTGAATCTGCGGAAAGCATATTTTCAAAGGAATGCCTGGAAAACCTGCACCTGATCCAATATCAGCCAAGCTTCCCACATCATTTAACGGAACATAAAAGGCCAGGGAAAGAGAATCATAAAAATGCTTGGTGTACACTGCATCGCGCTCAGTAATACCCGTCAGGTTCATTTTTTCATTCCACTCAACCAGCACACGGTAATATGTTTCAAACTGCTCTAACTGACTGTCATTAATCACAATACTATGCTCTGCCAGCCGCTGCTTAAATTGCTGTTGTATCGCGTCCATTATGATCCCCTTGCTGCCGTTACGCGGTTATAATGCTCCAGATAAACCAGCAAAATGGAAATATCCGCAGGAGTTACACCCGAAATACGGGATGCTTGGCCAATCGACATCGGACGGATCTTTTCAAGCTTCTGCTTGGCTTCAATGGCCAGTCCTTGAACTTCATTGTATACAATATCCTCTGGGAGCTTCTTCTTCTCCATCTTTTGCAGACGTTCCACATGCATCAATTGCTTTTCAATGTAGCCCGCATACTTAATCTGGATTTCCACCTGCTCCTGTTCTTCCTCAGTAAGAGCTATAGGTGAAGGTGAGATTTGTGCTACTTGCGCATAACTGATCTCTGGTCGACGTAGCACCGTTAACAAATTACTGCCATCCTGTATTGGTGCAGATCCGCCTTGCTCCAGCATCTCATTTATATCAACCGGACGAACCTTCGCCAAGCGCAAACGTTCAATCTCTTGCTCTACCTTTTGCTTTTTATCCAAAAAGCGCTCGTATCGTTCATCCGTAATTAGGCCAATATCATGCCCGATCGGAGTCAATCGCAGGTCCGCGTTATCATGACGCAACAACAGACGATATTCTGCACGCGACGTCAGCAAGCGATAAGGCTCATTCGTACCCTTCGTCACCAGATCGTCGATCAGAACCCCGATGTAGCCTTGCGAACGGTCCAGTACGACGGGCTCTTTGCCCTGCACCTTGCGAGCTGCGTTAATCCCCGCCATAATCCCTTGACCCGCAGCTTCTTCGTAACCGGAGGTACCGTTAATCTGGCCTGCTGTGAACAAGCCAGGAACTTTCTTCGTTTCCAAAGTAGGCCATAACTGCGTAGGTACCATTGCATCATATTCAATAGCATAGCCATTGCGCATCATCTCTACCTTTTCCATCCCCGGAATCGAACGCAGCACAGCTAATTGCACATCCTCTGGCAAGCTGGTCGACAAGCCCTGGACATAGTATTCAGATGTGTTTTTACCTTCAGGCTCCAAAAAGATTTGGTGCTTAGGCTTATCACTGAAACGTACCACTTTATCTTCAATAGATGGGCAATAACGTGGTCCCGTTCCTTCAATCAGACCAGAGAACATGGGCGCACGGTGCAAGTTATCATTAATAATCTGATGCGTTTCTACTGAAGTATATGTCAGCCAGCAAGGAAGCTGTTCATTATCCGAAGACTTCGTTTCATAGGAGAAGAACTTCGGTTGATCATCACCCGGTTGTATTTCCGTTTTGCTAAAATCAATCGTGTCCTTGTGCACACGTGGTGGCGTTCCTGTCTTAAATCGAACCAGATCAAAACCCAGCTCTCTCAAATGCTCAGACAATCTCAACGAAGGCTGTTGATTGTTCGGACCACTCTCATACATCAGCTCGCCCATAATGATTTTTCCGCGCAGATAAGTGCCTGTGGTTAGGACAACTGCTTTACTTCGATACTCTGTGCCCGTCTTCGTAATTACACCTACGCAATGGCCGTCTTCCATAATCAGCTCTTCAACCATACCTTGGCGTAAGGTGAGATTCGGTTCCTTTTCCATCGTTTCCTTCATCGCATGCTGATAAGAGAACTTGTCTGCTTGTGCACGCAATGCATGAACCGCCGGACCTTTACCAGTATTTAACATTCTCATTTGAATAAATGTCTTATCGATATTCCGACCCATTTCGCCGCCCAGTGCATCAATTTCTCGCACCACGTGCCCTTTTGCAGGACCGCCAATAGACGGGTTGCAGGGCATGAACGCGACCATATCCAGGTTAATTGTGATCATCAACGTGCGACAGCCCATCCGTGCTGCTGCCAAGGCTGATTCTACACCCGCATGGCCCGCGCCTACGACAATTACGTCATAGTCGCCTCCTTGGTAACCCATACCTTTCTTACCTCCTTATACATTCCGGTCTTCACGCCGAATATGCTCTTGTATATCTATAACGATAGCAGGCTTATACCAGCCATACTTGAATGTTCTATTTGCCCAGACAAAATTGTGAAAATATTTGATCTATCAACGCATCATGCGCAGTATCGCCTACAATCTCACCCAAATGCTCCCATGCCAGTCTTACATCAATCTGGATCATGTCGATCGGTACAAATTGATCAGCTGCTTCATAGGCATCTACCAGCGATTGGCGCGCCTTCTTCAACAAAGCAATATGCCGTACGTTGCTGACATATGTCATATCCGCTGATTCCAGCTTGCCACTAAAGAATAACTTGGATATCGCCTGCTCCAGTCGGTCCGCTCCCTCATTTTCCTTCACAGACATCGGTACGATAAGCTCTTCGGGAACATAACGCAGCAACAAATCCCGGTCTACTTGGGCCGGTAAGTCCATTTTATTCATAATGACGATCGCTTGTCTACCGCGGATTTGTTCCATTAATGCCATTTCATCCTCATGCAGTGGTTCGTTGGCGTTAATAACGATGAGCAGCAGATCCGCTTCACTAACCGCCGTTCTCGAACGTTCTACTCCGATCCGTTCCACTACATCCATCGTTTCACGAATCCCTGCTGTATCCAGCAACTTGAGCGGAATACTATTAATCGTCACATATTCCTCAATAACGTCACGAGTTGTGCCCGGAATATCGGTCACAATGGCCCGCTCGCCCTGAGCCAATGTGTTCAGCAGTGACGATTTGCCCACATTTGGCCTTCCAACAATCGCTGTAGTCAGCCCTTCGCGCAAAATCTTTCCCTGCTCCGCCGTATGCAGCAGCCGATCAATTTCCGTCATAACCTGACTGCTTTTATCCTTGATTAAGTCAGATGTAAAAGATTCAACATCATGCTCAGGATAATCAATGTTCACTTCAATATGAGCAAGTGTCTCCACCAAGACATGACGCAGACGACGAATATTCTGGGACAGTTGTCCATCTACCTGCTTCAAAGCCACCGAAAAAGCTTTATCTGATTTGGAGCGGATTAAGTCAATGACGCCCTCCGCCTGACTCAGATCAATACGACCATTCAGAAAAGCACGTTTCGTAAATTCACCTGGCTCAGCCAGACGTATATTTTGCAGTAATAGTAAATCCATCACCCGTTTGACGGCTACGACCCCGCCATGAGTGCTGATTTCTACGACATCTTCTGTCGTAAAAGAGCGTGGCGCCCGCATCACTGTAACTAAAACTTCCTCCACCTTTTCCTGGCTTTGAGGATCTATAATATGTCCATAATGTACTGTGTGAGTTGGAGCCTTGCTTAGAGGTGTTTTACTACGGAACAAAGCCTCCACTTCTGTGACCGCTTCTGGACCGCTGACTCGTACAACCGCAATGCCGCCCTCGCCGACAGCCGTTGCAATGGCAGCTATAGTATCACTCAGCATAAAGTTTCTACCTCCTATCAAGTAGAAACGACATTGCCGTCCTTCATCAAGGACGGCAGCCGTTTCAGCGAGAAATATAAGAAAAAAAGCAATGGCTTCTGCATCTTGCAGAGAGCCATTGCGTCGGATTATTTTTTAGCAATGATGACGCGCCGATTGGGCTCGTCCCCCTTGCTGTATGTTCTAACCAGCGCATGCTGTTGGAGCTTGGCATGAATCAGCTTCCGCTCCTGTGACGGCATTGGCTCCAGTACCACTTCCTTGCCATAACGAATAGCCTGGTTCGCCAACCGATCTGCCAAATCCTCCAGCGTTTTTTGCCGACGTGCACGAAATTGCTCGGCATCCAGCACAATTCGGATGAACTTGTCAGAATGACGGTTGGCAACGATATTCGTCAGGTACTGCAATGCATCCAACGTCTGTCCTCTGCGGCCGATCAACATACCGAGCGACGGACCGGAGATATCCAGTGTACTTTCATCCTTGCGGTGGCGGACATCGACTTTAACGTCCAGTCCCATTCCTGCTGCTGTTTCACGGATGAAACGCACCGCCTCTTCATAAGCATCTATATGTCCCGAGGGTGCTTCCGTGTTCATCTGTGCTTCCTGTGCAACAGGCCTAGTTTCTTTTGATAAAGCCTGTCCCACGCTAGAAGGTGCTTGAGCCGATACATGAAGTTCAGCCGCGTGTGTGGTTTCAGGAGACGGCTCAGAGAGCAGCGTAAGCTCCACCTTCGCCTTCTTGACCCCGAGCCACCCCAGGAATCCTTTTGACGGCTGTTCCAACACGCTTACGGTTACCCGTTCACGGCTTACTCCCAGCTGGGAGAGTCCTTGTCTTACAGCATCTTCAACGGTTTTTCCTGATGTCACGACTTTCGTCATCTCGACTTTTTAGCCCCCTTCGTGTTTTTACCACCTTTTTTCTTACTATTGGAGGAACCAGTTTTCGCGAGACTGGCTGTTTTCACATTCGCAAGTGCTGCTTCTTTATCCTTATTCCGATAAAGGAAATAGTTTTGAATGATCGTGTAAATATTACTGTAGAACCAGTACAACGGCAAAGCGGATGGGAAGTTGTACGACATGAACAGAATCAGCACCGGATAGACGTACAGCAAAAATTGCATCGGTCCCTGCTGCGGCGTCGGATTCATTTTCATCATCATCCAAGTTTGGACAAATGTCGTAATCGCTGCCAAAATCGGCAGGATAAACAAGTGATCCGGTTTACCTAACTGGAGCCACAAGAAGTCATGATCCCGCAATGCCGAATTATAATAAATGGCATTATAAAGCGCGATGAAAATGGGCATCTGTACTACCAAAGGAAGACAGCCAGCCATCGGGTTGACTTTATTTTCCTGGAACAACTTCATCGTCTCTTGCTGGACTTTTTCAGGCGTATCCTTGTACTTCGCTTGGATTTCTTTTAATTGCGGCTGAATGGCCTGCATAGCTTTGGAACTACGTACTTGCTTGAGTGTAAGCGGCAAAATAATGGTTCGCACGATAATCACCAGAACCAGTACGGCCAGGCCATACTCTCCAGAGAACCATTGGGCAAATGTATCTAGCGCATACGAAAACCAGTAAACGACATATCTTTGCCAAACTGATCCATTGGCCAAGTCTGCCGTCGTGTAAGAATTGTGGGCCGTCTGGGCACATCCGGACAGCACAGCAACAAGTGCCAATAAGGCAATCAGGAGGAACCATTTTCCCCGTTGAGTCTTCAAACGCGACACTTCATAACCCCTTTCTTAACCAATCCATTCCAACGTAAATCATACCATATCCTGTAGGACAAAGATACTGACTATCGGCGTGAAGACTTGAGCAGCGAGGCTTTGCGTAGAACGTGCAGCACGCTTTTCTCCAGCTCTTGATACGACATTGTAACCGCACCTTTACGAACGATAAAAATCAGGTCAATCTGCTCCACCAATTCATGTTCATGATGGCGCACAATTTCCTTAACGATTCTACGCATCCGGTTGCGAACTACTGCATTGCCGATCTTCTTGCTGGCCGAAATTCCGACGCGGAACTGCTCTACCTCTCTGCGGCGGAACCAGTACACCACAAACTGATGGTTGGCAAAAGATTTGCCATGGCGGTATACGCGCCCAAAGTCCGCCCGGTTTCGTAGACGCAATTTTTTTTGCACGGCGCTTCTCCTTGCTCATCTCTTTTACACATGTCGGTAAGCTTACCTTTACCTTTTATATAGTAAGAAGTATGGACAACATTCCAACATGGTAATCTCGCTTATTTTATATCCGTTTTTAAAAGCTTCATCTAATATAGGACAGGATGCTGGACTTCTCCCTCTACTTTCGCTACATTTTCACAACAATAGAAGAAGGGGGCCGATCCCTGAATACCTCAATTATGAAAAAAAAGACCACCGTAGTGGTCTTTATGCACGCATTACGCACTCAATACTTTTCTACCTTTTTGGCGACGAGCTGCCAAAACTTTACGGCCATTCTTCGTGCTCATTCTTTTACGGAAGCCGTGAACTTTTTTACGTTTGCTGACATTCGGTCTGAAAGTCGGTCTCATTGTGCTGCACCTCCTTACAAGGAATACGTTTTATATGGAATATACCTAACGTAGCAATCTCCACAAAAAACACCTTTGTACATTTAACCACAAATAGCGGCCAAAGTCAATGTACTTGTGAATCCTCTCCCTCTTTTTCGCATTCAGGAAGCCTCCTCCCCTTCCCCCGCTCACTCACCTCACTCTTTTATTCCCTTATTTCATAAAATTTCTTTCGCCTCTCCTCCGTTATCAGCATTCTATTTGTAGTTTTCACTCCTCCAAAAACTGCTCTTTTTACATTTCTTCATTCTGTGACTTGAATCCATCCTATTTTCAGATCGACGTTATCGGGTTCGTTCAAAAATAATGTCGGAAACGTTACCGGAAATTTTCAACAGAAAAATAAGCCTCTGTGACCAAAAGGCAACAGCTGTTATACACAGATCCACAAAAAGAACTGAATTGTGATTTAAATGGTCATAACCTGTGCATAACATTTTAGAGTAAAAAAGAGTTATTGTCGAAAACTGAACAAATTATAAACAATATCTTGTGTTGTGAATAAAAATTGTACACAACAGATTGAATTTGTGGATAAATAACCACCAGTCATTGAAATACAAGGCTTCTTTTGCTATGATGATATTACTTTTGAATGTGAATATGTTGTTTTACCCTCCATATTATCAACACCCTGTGGATAAAGTTGTGAACAAGTTCAATTTATCCATCTTTTTATTTTTGTGCGGATTTGGGATTCTGGGGATATATTCTACATTTTTCATTTGATTTCGACATATTGCAGTCCCGTTTTGGCCTTCGGGATCAAGAGAACGGATCGTGCCGCACATTCCCTCCTGAGAAATATCGCCTCTCTTCTGCTGATCAGCAGCGGAATTTCCATTAGCTATTTTTCAGGGTCATTTTGTGCTGCGTTCTCTCACCACACTGCCGCATGATTTAGGCGGCGGTATGTCTTTTTATGGCCTTCAACAACATTTTTGGGATTTTAGGCGTTTTGCCGAAGCGCCGAGAGCAGCTCTCTGCAGCTTAATTCGGTAAAATGTCAGGATTTAAAAGGAGTGACGTCTGTGGACAGCCATACCTCTGAACTATGGCAGCAAATTCTATCCATTATACAAACCAAGCTGAGTAAGCCGAGTTACGACACTTGGTTTAAGGCTACCAAGGCAGCGAAACTAAATGACCACTCCATTGTGATTTCTGCACCGACAACTTTTGCCGTGGAATGGCTTGAAAGCCGCTATACCAAGCTAGTCGGAGCAACGGTTTATGAAATTTTGGGCAAACAGCTAGAGGTCAAGTTCGTTATTGAAGAGAACAAGCCCGCCGAGGTCGACCTTCAGCAACAACCTCAGCAGCAGCCGGTCGTTCATGAAGAAGCTGTGTCCCATATGCTGAATCCCAAATATACATTCGATACATTCGTCATCGGATCGGGGAACCGTTTTGCCCATGCGGCATCGCTGGCCGTCGCCGAGGCGCCGGCCAAAGCTTACAATCCGCTGTTTTTATACGGTGGTGTGGGGCTGGGGAAAACGCATCTGATGCACGCTATCGGGCACTATATTTTGGAGCACAATCCGACCAGCAAGGTCGTTTATTTATCGTCGGAGAAGTTTACGAATGAATTCATTAATGCCATCCGGGACAACCGCGGGGAAAGTTTCCGGAATAAATATCGCAACATTGATATTTTGCTCATTGATGATATTCAATTCATTGCGGGCAAGGAATCGACGCAGGAGGAATTTTTTCACACGTTCAACGCGCTTCATGAGGAACGCAAGCAGATTATAATCTCAAGCGATCGGCCGCCTAAAGAAATTCCAACGCTGGAAGAACGGTTGCGCTCTCGCTTCGAATGGGGACTTATTACGGATATTCAACCGCCGGATCTGGAGACGAGAATTGCTATTCTTCGGAAAAAGGCGCGGGCGGAAAACCTGGATATTCCCAATGAGGCCATGATGTATATCGCTAATCAAATTGATACGAACATCCGTGAACTGGAAGGGGCGCTAATACGCGTTGTCGCCTATTCTTCCTTAACAAATCAGGATGTAACAAGTCATCTTGCGGCTGAAGCGTTGAAGGACATTATCCCGTCCAGCCGTCCAAAAATGATCACGATTCAGGATATACAGCATCAAGTCGGGGAATTTTACAATTTACGGCTGGAGGATTTTAAAGCGCGTAAGCGGACGAAGGCTGTAGCTTTTCCACGACAAATTGCCATGTACCTGTCTCGTGAGCTAACCGACTATTCTTTGCCGAAAATCGGCGAAGCTTTCGGTGGGCGTGATCACACGACTGTCATTCATGCGCACGAAAAAATCTCCAAATCCATTCAAGTGGATCAGGATCTGTTTAAAGTTATCAACAACCTAATAGAAAAAATCAAAAATCCAACCTGAACAAGTTCAGAGCCTATACACAATTTATACACATGTGGATAGGCTTGATTTTATTAGGGTTACAGTGACTTATCCACATATTCAGTGCGCCTATTACTATTACTAATATATTTTAAAGATATACATCACCTAAATAAGGCCCGCGTCAACGCGTGCTTGAAGGATTAAAACCCGTAGGAGGAACTTATGAAGATCAGCATTCTGAAAAATGTTTTGAACGAGGCTATACAACATGTATCCAAAGCGATATCAAGTCGGACTACGATTCCAATTCTGAGCGGTATTAAGCTGGATGTGAATCACCAGGGAGTAACGCTGACCGCCAGCGATACAGACATCTCCATTCAATCCTTTATTCCGATGGAGGATGGTGACCAAACTGTCGTTCAGGTCGAACAACCCGGTAGTGTTGTGCTGCCAGCCAAATTCTTTGTCGAAATTATCAAAAAGTTGCCGTCTCAGGAAATCCGTATGGAGGTAAAAGACCAATTCCAAACCTTTATCTCGTCGGGTGCAACTGAAATTCAGATTGTTGGCTTGGACCCTGAAGAATTCCCGGTGCTTCCCAACATTGAAGAAAATCAAGTCATCTCTGTGCCAGGAGATTTACTTAAAAATATGATTAAACAGACGGTGTTCTCCATTTCCACCCACGAAACGACACCGATTTTAACCGGCGTGTTGTGGAATCTGGCTGAGGGGGAACTGAAGTTTGTAGCAACGGACCGCCACCGCCTTGCCACCCGCAGCGCTCATTTGGAGACGTCTGAAGGCTTGCGCTTTAGCAATGTTGTCATTGCGGGCAAAACGCTGAATGAGCTGAGCAGAATTATTCCAGACCAAAATATGCTTGTGGATATCGTAGTAGCGGACAATCAGGTATTATTCAAAGTAGATCGGGTGCTATTTTATTCCCGCATCTTGGACGGCACCTATCCTGATACTTCTAGAATTATTCCGACCTCCTACAAAACAGAACTGATTGTGGATACAAAAAGTTTAAGTGAGTCAATTGACCGTGCTTATTTGCTGTCCCGTGAGGAAAAAACGAATATTGTAAAAATGCAGTCGCTGGAAAATGGCGGCTTGGAAATTTCCTCTAGTTCCTCTGAGCTTGGCAAAGTGCGTGAGGAAGTAACTGTGTCCAAATTTGAGGGAGAGCCGCTCAAAATTTCGTTCAACTCCAAATACATGCTCGACGTGCTCAAGGTGATTGATAGCGAGCAGCTGACGATTGCTTTTACCGGCATTATGAGTCCCATTATTTTAAAACCGGCAGATTCCAGCAATGCGCTGTATATCATCCTGCCATATCGCACAACCAACTGACGTTTAGCTTTAACCCACCCGAGGACAAGCGAAAGGATGAACAAGCCTTGAAACAGATATCTATACAGACCGAATACATCAAGCTCGATCAATTTTTAAAATTAGCCGATTGTGTATCCACAGGAGGCATGGCTAAAGCCCTGCTGCAAGAGGGACAAGTCCGTGTGAATGGTGAACCGGAAGAACGTCGTGGAAGAAAACTGTACCCGGGTGATACCGTAGAAGTAGAGGACAACGGAAGTTTCGAAGTTACAGCAGGAGCATGATCGCCTGGGTGGCAAGGACTCCTTTTAGGTACGGAGTAACAAGGGGGACCCTATGTGTTTGTGAACAACATTGTTTTGCAGCAGTACCGGAACTATGAACAGCTGGAGCTGAATGAATTTGGGCCCGTTAATTTGCTGATCGGACAAAATGCGCAGGGCAAAACGAATCTGGTAGAGGCGATTTTTGTACTGGCTTTAACCAAAAGTCATCGAACGTCCCGCGACAAAGAGTTAATCTCTTTCGGGGCTACTTCCACTCACCTAGCTGCGGATGTGGATAAAAAATACGGGAAAATCAGACTGGATCTCGCGTTATCCACACAAGGCAAAAAAGCAAAGATCAACGGACTGGAGCAGCGAAAACTGAGCGATTTTATCGGTTCGTTAAATGTGGTCATGTTTGCACCTGAGGATCTCGAAATCGTCAAAGGAACACCGGGGGTTCGCCGCCGGTTTCTTGACATGGAAATTGGACAGGTTGCGCCAGGATATCTGTATCATTTGCAGCAATACCAGAAAGTATTGGTGCAGCGAAATAACCTGCTCAAGCAAGCTTGGGGTAAGGATATGGCTTCAGTACAGCTGATGCTGGAGGTATGGAATGAGCAACTTGTTGAGCATGGTGTTAAAATTGTTAAAAAGCGGAAACAATTTATAACAAAGCTACAAAAGTGGGCTCAGGCCATTCATGAAGGGATTGCAGGTGGGACAGAAGAGTTAAAATTAACCTATGTTCCCTCCTTCAGTGAGCCAGAGGAAGAAGATGAAGCTGTCTTATTGGAGCGATTTATGATAAAGTTATCCCAAATGAGGGAACAGGAAATCCGCCGTGGCATGACTTTGGCGGGACCCCATCGTGATGATTTGGCCTTTGCCATTAACGGCAGAGAAGTGCATACGTATGGCTCGCAGGGGCAGCAGCGGACGACGGCCCTGTCCTTGAAGCTGGCCGAAATAGAGTTAATTCATGAAGAAATTGGTGAATATCCTGTCCTGCTGCTGGATGATGTTTTGTCCGAGCTGGACCCCTATCGTCAGACTCAGCTGATCGAGACTTTCCAAAGCAAGGTACAGACCTTTATCACGGCAACCGGGGTTGAGACTTTGAACGCAGAACGACTCAAGGATGCCAATATTTATCACGTCCACGACGGGCATGTGGAACACTAAGGAGTGAGTGACCGCTATGTATATTCATCTGGGTGGAGAAAAAATCATCCGCTCTTCAGAGCTTGTGGCTATTTTCGATATCTCGATTGAAAAATCCTCTAAAATCTCCAAGCAATACGTGAACCACGCCCAACAGCAAAAGCATGTCGAGATGATTGGCGAAGAGGAAGCCAAGTCCATCGTAGTGACTCAGAATACGGTGTATTATTCCCCCATCTCCTCAACAACACTCAAAAAGCGGGCAAACCAGTTTGTTGCCAATGCTTAACCATAGAATCTATAGAAGTAGGTGAAAGGCATGTCTATGAATCAACCGTCTTATGATGCGGGCGAGATTCAGGTCCTTGAGGGCCTGGAAGCGGTTCGGAAACGTCCCGGGATGTATATTGGCTCCACGAGCGCCAAAGGTCTCCATCATTTGGTCTGGGAAGTTGTGGACAACAGCATTGACGAAGCGCTGGCGGGTTACTGTGACAGCATTCAAGTTGTCGTTCACGAAGACAATAGCATTACCGTTACAGATAACGGTCGCGGTATTCCAGTAAGTGAACACGCCAAAATGAAAAAATCTGCGCTGGAAGTCGTTATGACCGTGCTTCACGCAGGTGGTAAATTTGGAGGCGGAGGGTACAAGGTATCCGGTGGTCTGCACGGGGTTGGTGTATCCGTAGTAAATGCCCTCTCCAGTAAAATGATCGTGCATGTTAAACGGGACGGACATCTGTATGAGCAGGAATATCATCGTGGTGCTCCGCAGTATGATGTCAGAGTCATCGGTGACACAGACGAGACGGGTACCCAAACGACTTTTTATCCTGACGATCAAATCTTTACAGAAACGACCGTATATGACTATGATACGCTCCAGACGCGGATTCGTGAGTTGGCTTTCCTGAACAAAGGTATTGCAATCAGCTTGACTGATGAACGGACGGGCGCCAGCGATACATTTCACTACGAGGGCGGAATCAGTGAATATGTGCAATTTTTGAATCAAAAAAGAGAAGCGCTGCATGAACAGCCGATTTATGTCGAAGGCTCGCGTGATATGATTCAAGTCGAAGTGGCATTGCAATATAACGACAGCTATACCGAGAATATTTATTCTTTTGCCAACAACATCAACACCCATGAGGGCGGAACTCACGAATCAGGTTTCAAGAGTGCATTAACCCGGATTATTAACGATTATGCACGTAAAAATGGCTTGATTAAGGACAACAACGCCAACTTGACTGGTGACGATGTGCGTGAAGGATTGACGGCGATTATCTCCGTCAAAATTCCAGAACCACAGTTTGAGGGTCAGACCAAGACAAAGCTGGGTAACAGTGAGGTGCGAGGGATTGTCGAATCCCTATTCGCAGAGAAACTCCAGGAATTCCTAGAGGAAAATCCGTCTGTTTCCCGCCGGGTGGTTGATAAATCCTTACAAGCAGCACGTGCCCGGGAAGCAGCGCGTAAAGCGCGTGAGCTTACACGTCGTAAAAGTGCGCTGGAAATCAGTTCGCTCCCAGGCAAACTGGCGGATTGCTCCTCTAAGGATGCTTCGATTAGTGAACTGTACATCGTCGAAGGTGACTCAGCAGGAGGATCG
Source organism: Paenibacillus sp. Lou8.1 (assembly GCF_024213565.1). Taxonomy (NCBI): domain Bacteria; kingdom Bacillati; phylum Bacillota; class Bacilli; order Caryophanales; family Paenibacillaceae; genus Paenibacillus; species Paenibacillus sp. Lou8.1. The sequence goes on along the minus strand of NZ_JANAVN010000003.1, from coordinate 7,249 downwards.
GCCAAGCAGGGTCGTGATCGTCACTTTCAAGCTATTTTGCCGATTCGCGGTAAAATCCTGAATGTTGAAAAGGCACGCTTGGACCGTATTTTGTCCAGTGATGAAATTCGGTCTATGGTAACAGCAATGGGTACAGGGATCGGAGACGACTTTGACATCGCCAAAGCCCGTTATCACAAGGTCATTATCATGACTGATGCGGATGTCGATGGTGCCCATATTCGTACGTTGTTGCTGACGTTCTTCTATCGGTACATGCGTAAAATCATTGATGCAGGCTATATTTATATAGCTCAGCCACCACTATTCAAAGTGGAGCGTAACAAAGTTGTACGTTATGCGAACTCCGAGGCGGAACGTGATGAGATCATCAGGGAATTTGGAGAAAACGCGAAATACAATGTACAGCGCTATAAAGGTTTGGGTGAGATGAATGCGACCCAACTTTGGGAAACTACAATGGACCCTGAGAGTCGTACTATGCTTCAGGTAACTGTCAGTGACGCGATGCTGGCTGATACACTGTTCAATACCTTGATGGGTGATAATGTAGAACCCCGTCGTGACTTTATCCAAGAACATGCGAAGTACGTGAAAAATCTTGATTTTTAATGTGTGATGTTCCTTCCTAGTGGCTGTTTTACGTGCTCATTAGGTAGTATTTTGTAGGAGTTCCAAGGGGCGCCCAAATGGGCGTCCCTTTTCTTCTCATTAACCAGCCCGGGTGTATTTGAATATTTGAACTCATTGTTTTAGGCTTTTTTCTTAGAGCGTATGGTTTTACCCGTGGATGAAGAGTACCGGCCGTAGCCTACTGCATATCTGAATATTTTATGATAGAGGCTTTTGTTGGGAAGGGAAGAGAACACCTTAATTGCTGGTCTCGTATTAACCTCCAGAATCCACGGATAATTTTGTTGATCCAGTCCCACATCTAATCCAATTTCCCTTAAACGTGGGTATTTTTTTTGCAACTGCCAGGCTACCCGTTCGCCCATTTTTGATAATTTTTGCTCCAGTCGTACAGCTTCCTTTACATCCATGTATGGAGCGACTAGCTCATTGAAAAAGCGCGTTGTCCCACCGCTGTGATGATTGGTGACGACTTTGTCAGGAGCAGCTACGCGTCCTACAATAAGCGTTGTTTCCCATTGGTGTCTCAAATTCATCTGGGTTAATACCCTCAGATCGAAAGGGCGTGCTTCATGCTGAAGAAGTGGAATTCCACGCTGGATCAGATATGGACGTTTTCGTATGCGGGAAGAAACCACTTTATGCAGATCTTCTAGACTTTCGAAGGTGAAGGTATCTACTTCATAGCGAAGCACATACCAAGTTCTATCTTCGATAATTCCTTCTTCTGTCGGTGGAAGCGGCTCTGTCAGCCTCTCTGCCCGCATAACCCCTTTTCCATAAGTACCGTTATCCGGCTTAATATAGACAGTACCATACACAGCCAACATTTCGTTCAAGTGATCAAATGTGTACAACCGTGTTTCCGGTACATAAGCGGCCAATGTCGGATTGGGGAGAATGGCATTTGTTTTGGTCCACTTACTGGATACTCGCTGAATAGACAAGTAATCTCATCCCTTTCTTTTCGAAATATGAGTCATGTACTTGGAATCCGCAACACTTTGACAAAACAAGGGAAACTAAAGGACAAGCGCGTAAAACAATGATATAATAGAGAAATACGGCGTTTTTCGGAATTTTGCTAAGTGAACCCTGACCGTATACGTATTGTATGTGGAAAAGGCCCTTAGGGTGGGGGCTAATCCCCAGCTCTGGGGAATTTGTTATAATCAGGGCTTGTGAGTTGTACAAGAGATAGCAATCTGCTACTCGCAGAAAGAGAATGACGAGGGATTTACGCTGTAAAGAGGACAGATGCGTTTAATTGTGCTCTTTTTGTGAAAGTAATATAATTACACAGATGAGGATTTCAGCCAAAATCCTGCGCAGAGAGCGGAGTGTATAGGCAGTATCTTGTTAGGCTTTTCACATAGAGAGCATTGTATTGAAGGATAAGAAGGAGGACCAGCATGGCGGATCAAAATAACTCGCAAATCATCAATAGGGATATCGGAGTGGAAATGCGCGAATCCTTTATGGATTATGCCATGAGTATTATTGTTAGCCGTGCCTTGCCTGATGTGCGGGACGGACTGAAGCCGGTACACCGTCGTATTTTGTATGCGATGTCCGAGCTAGGCATGTCGCCAGATAAGCCTTACAAAAAATCGGCAAGAATTGTCGGCGAAGTTATCGGTAAATATCACCCTCATGGTGATACGGCTGTATATGATACGATGGTGCGGATGGCGCAGGATTTTTCCTTGCGTTATATGTTGGTGGATGGACACGGTAACTTTGGCTCCGTGGATGGAGATATGGCGGCTGCGATGCGTTACACCGAAGCACGGTTGTCCAAGATTGCCATGGAAATGCTACGTGATTTGAACAAAGAGACCGTTGATTTTATGCCGAACTACGATGGTGAAGAGAGCGAGCCCGTTGTATTACCTGCACGTTATCCTAACTTGCTGGTGAATGGCGTCGGCGGAATTGCAGTCGGGATGGCTACCAATATTCCTCCGCATAACTTGGGAGAGGTTATCGATGGTGTACAAGCACTAATCGAAAATCCTGACATTACGCCGATGGAACTTATGGATTATATTCAAGGGCCGGATTTCCCGACAGCAGGTTATATTTTAGGACGCTCTGGTATTCGTCAGGCGTACCAGACTGGCCGCGGATCTGTGACCATGCGTGCGAAGACCACCATAGAAGAGATTGGCAATAAAGCACGGATTATCGTGCATGAGCTGCCTTACCAAGTGAATAAGGCTCGTCTGGTCGAGAAAATTGCCGAATTAGTACGTGACAAACGTATTGAAGGCATTACGGATCTTCGGGATGAATCGGACCGTACGGGTATGCGTGTTGTTATTGAGTTGCGTAGAGACGTGAACCCGAATGTCGTTCTGAATAATTTGTTTAAACATACGGCCATGCAGTCGAATTTTGGTATTAATATGCTTGCCATTGTAAACAACGAACCGAAGATTTTGAACCTGAAGGATGTCTTGTATCATTATCTCAAACATCAGGTCGAGGTTATTCGTCGCCGGACAGAATTTGATCTGAAAAAAGCCGAAGCTAGAGCACACATTCTGGAAGGCTTGCGCATTGCCCTTGACCATCTGGACGAAGTTATTGCCTTGATTCGTTCTTCCCAAACTGCAGAAGCAGCTCGTGAAGGACTGATTGAGCGTTTCTCGCTCACTCTTGAACAGTCTCAGGCTATTCTAGATATGCGTCTGCAACGCTTAACCGGTTTGGAACGTGAGAAGATCGAGAACGAATATAACGAGCTAATACAAAAGATTGCGGAATATCGTGAGATTTTGGCGAACGAGCATCTGGTACTCAATATTATTAGCGAAGAGCTGAATGAACTTAAAGAACGTTTCGCTGATGAACGTCGCACTGAAATTACAGTGGGTGAAGAGAGTATTCTGGATGAGGATCTCATTCCGCGTGAAGATGTTATTATTACTGTAACCCATACAGGATATATCAAACGCCTTCCTGTTACTACTTATCGCAGTCAAAAACGCGGTGGTCGTGGTGTAGTGGGTATGGATACCAAAGATGAGGATTTCGTAGAGCATCTGTTCATTACGAATTCACATCATCATTTGTTATTCTTTACCGACAAGGGTAAGGTATATCGGATTAAGGCCTATGAGATTCCTGATCTAAGCCGGACTGCCCGGGGGACACCGATTATTAACCTGATTCAGATTGAACAGGGTGAGTCGATCAATGCGGTAATTCCAATCGAGGAATTTGTGGAGGATAGCTATCTATTCTTTGCGACCCAGCATGGAATTATAAAGAAGACACCTCTTGACGACTATGCAAATATCCGCAAAGGTGGCTTGATTGCCATTAACTTGCGTGAAGATGACGCCCTGATCGAAGTGAAGCTGACGGACGGACAGCAGGAAATGATTATTGGTACAGCACAAGGCATGTCTATCCGTTTCCCTGAAAGTGATGTACGGTCTATGGGCCGTAGTGCTACAGGGGTTAAAGGGATCAACCTTGATGAGAGTGATGCTGTAATAGGTATGGATATTGTAGACACCAGCCTGGATATCCTGATTGTAACGGCCAAAGGTTATGGCAAGCGTACCCCTGTTGTGGATTATCGTATCCAAAGCCGTGGAGGTAAGGGGATCAAGACGATTAATGTTACGGATAAAAATGGTCCGGTTGTCGGTCTCAAGGTTGTAAAAACCGAAGAGGATCTGATGATCATTACAGCTAGTGGCACCTTGATTCGGACTAGCATGGGGGAAATCTCCACGATGGGTCGGAATACACAAGGGGTAAGGCTGATTAATATTCGCGATGATGATTCGGTTGCAACTGTTTGTCGAGCAAACAAGAATGAGGAGCAGGATGAACTGCTTGAAGAATTATTAGAGGATGGGGAAGCTGGAGAGGGCTCCTCTCTATCATCTGTTGAACCAACTCTCGAAATGAATACAGAAGATACGGAAGGTAACGACCCAGAATCTTCTGAGGGCGAATAAGAGCCTGCATATGGAAACAACAATAGTTATTAAATTTTAGATGGAAGAGACTCTCTGACTATTTGGTCGGGGAGCCTTTTTCTTTTTCTGGCTAACGAATTCAGACAAGTATGCTTTAAGTGGCATAAAATGAATGTACAGGATCAATCCCAAGTAATATAATGACATCATAACTGGCAGCTGGAGCAGCTGTTGTGAGAACAGAGAGGTTGACCATGACAACTGTACCCGTACCCGAATTAAAAGCAGGACTTAGATTGCAAAGCGATGTATTTACAGAAATGGGCAGCTTGCTGCTACCAAAAGGGCGCATTCTGCTACCGCGTGACTTGGAGATTTTACAGGCGTTCCTGATCCAGCAAGTTGAGGTAGGAACGGATGATCTTACAAAATCCAGTGGCGAGTCTACGACTGTTCGATCTGGAATATCTGAATCGCAAGGACCTTCGTTAGATGGGCGAGATGAATCTGAACAATTTCAGGATGAGTATGACAAAATGGTGATGCTCGTTAAGAACGCATTTCAATCGGTACTCGTCTCTAATCTATCTATATATGAACTGCGAGGACAATTGGAGTCCTTACTGGTGCACATTCAGCGCTATAATGTAATGACCTATACTCCGCCTGCCATGATCGAAGTGGACTATATTTTTCACAACGCCGTGCTAACCTCCCTTACTTCCTACTCCATTGCACAATGGATCGGATTACCTCAAAAGGATTGGATGCAGGTGGCTTTTGCTGGATTGCTTCATGACATAGGAAACGCTAAAATGGACCCGGCCATTCTGTACAAGCCCTCCAAACTAACGTGGGAAGAGCAAGAAGAAATACGTAGTCATACATCACTAGGATACCAGCTACTTAAAAATGTGAAAGCTATTAACGAAGGTGTGCGTTTGGCAGCTCTTCAGCATCATGAGAAAGTGGACGGTACTGGATATCCACTGCGTCTTAAAGGGGAACAAATCCACATCTACGCTAAAATCGTTGGAGTGGCTGATGTATTCCATGCTATGACTCTAGAGAAAACATACCGGCCTGCCCAATCACCGTATCTGGTTCTAGAGCAAATCAAGTCAGAATCATTTGGAAAGCTGGACCCAAGTGTCGTACAAGTTTTTATTCATAAGCTAACCCAATTCAATAATGGAACCAAGGTGCGCCTCAATGATAACCGTACAGGGGAAATTATATTTGCTGATCGAGATCATCCGACTCGTCCGTTGATTCAAGTGGATGGGGAAATCATTAACCTAATGCTGCAAAGAGAGCTTTATATCGAGTGTATTGTTACTTAACTAAGTATTTTAAAAAAACAGTTGCACAATATAAAGAAAGTATGATATATTATTTCTTGTCGCTTCAAGTGTTATCAAAAAGAGCGAAAAACACTTTTGAAAAAAAAGTGTTGACATAACTCTAGGAAATATGATACACTATAAAAGTTGCTGAGGGGTTGAAAGAAACGCCGAGGCGGACAATGAATGTTTGATCTTTGAAAACTGAACAACGAGTGAGTAAAACGATTTTGCTTGCAAAATCAAACAAGAGATATTTTTATCTCGTCAGTTTCAACATGAGCTCATCGCTCTTTCTATAAACTAACTTCGGTTGGTCTTTAATGGAGAGTTTGATCCTGGCTCAGGACGAACGCTGGCGGCGTGCCTAATACATGCAAGTCGAGCGGGGTTATGTAGAAGCTTGCTTCTACATAACCTAGCGGCGGACGGGTGAGTAACACGTAGGCAACCTGCCCACAAGACAGGGATAACTACCGGAAACGGTAGCTAATACCCGATACATCCTTTTCCTGCATGGGAGAAGGAGGAAAGACGGAGCAATCTGTCACTTGTGGATGGGCCTGCGGCGCATTAGCTAGTTGGTGGGGTAAAGGCCTACCAAGGCGACGATGCGTAGCCGACCTGAGAGGGTGATCGGCCACACTGGGACTGAGACACGGCCCAGACTCCTACGGGAGGCAGCAGTAGGGAATCTTCCGCAATGGGCGAAAGCCTGACGGAGCAACGCCGCGTGAGTGATGAAGGTTTTCGGATCGTAAAGCTCTGTTGCCAGGGAAGAACGTCTTGTAGAGTAACTGCTACAAGAGTGACGGTACCTGAGAAGAAAGCCCCGGCTAACTACGTGCCAGCAGCCGCGGTAATACGTAGGGGGCAAGCGTTGTCCGGAATTATTGGGCGTAAAGCGCGCGCAGGCGGCTCTTTAAGTCTGGTGTTTAATCCCGAGGCTCAACTTCGGGTCGCACTGGAAACTGGGGAGCTTGAGTGCAGAAGAGGAGAGTGGAATTCCACGTGTAGCGGTGAAATGCGTAGAGATGTGGAGGAACACCAGTGGCGAAGGCGACTCTCTGGGCTGTAACTGACGCTGAGGCGCGAAAGCGTGGGGAGCAAACAGGATTAGATACCCTGGTAGTCCACGCCGTAAACGATGAATGCTAGGTGTTAGGGGTTTCGATACCCTTGGTGCCGAAGTTAACACATTAAGCATTCCGCCTGGGGAGTACGGTCGCAAGACTGAAACTCAAAGGAATTGACGGGGACCCGCACAAGCAGTGGAGTATGTGGTTTAATTCGAAGCAACGCGAAGAACCTTACCAGGTCTTGACATCCCTCTGA
>NZ_JANAVN010000038.1:0-911 GCF_024213565.1 Paenibacillus sp. Lou8.1 | reverse complement strand
TTCAAAACTTGTTCTCTCCGAGACGGATCCCGAGTAGTGCGGGGCACGTGAAACCCCGTATGAATCCGGCAGGACCATCTGCCAAGGCTAAATACTCCCTGGCGACCGATAGTGAAGCAGTACCGTGAGGGAAAGGTGAAAAGCACCCCGGAAGGGGAGTGAAATAGATCCTGAAACCGTGTGCTTACAAGAAGTCAGAGCCCTATTGATGGGTGATGGCGTGCCTTTTGTAGAATGAACCGGCGAGTTACGTTCCCGTGCAAGGTTAAGGTGAAGAGCTGAAGCCGCAGCGAAAGCGAGTCTGAATAGGGCGACTTGAGTACGTGGACGTAGACCCGAAACCGGGTGATCTACCCCTGTCCAGGGTGAAGGTGCGGTAACACGCACTGGAGGCCCGAACCCACGCATGTTGAAAAATGCGGGGATGAGGTGGGGGTAGCGGAGAAATTCCAATCGAACCCGGAGATAGCTGGTTCTCCCCGAAATAGCTTTAGGGCTAGCCTCGGAAAGAAGAATCGTGGAGGTAGAGCACTGATTGGGTGCGGGGCCCGCAAGGGTTACCAAGCTCAGTCAAACTCCGAATGCCATAGATTTAGTTCCGGGAGTCAGACAGTGAGTGCTAAGATCCATTGTCGAAAGGGAAACAGCCCAGACCATCAGCTAAGGTCCCCAAGTGTGTGTTAAGTGGGAAAGGATGTGGAGTTGCACAGACAACCAGGATGTTGGCTTAGAAGCAGCCACCATTGAAAGAGTGCGTAATAGCTCACTGGTCGAGTGACTCTGCGCCGAAAATGTAACGGGGCTAAACACACCACCGAAGCTATGGCTTGATGCTTGCATCAGGGGTAGGGGAGCGTTGAATGCGGGTTGAAGGTGTACCGTAAGGAGCGCTGGACTGCATTCAAGTGAGA
>NZ_JANAVN010000037.1:0-1014 GCF_024213565.1 Paenibacillus sp. Lou8.1 | reverse complement strand
ACCGATTCCACACACGTCAAAGCCAATGCTAACAGGCACCAGTACACCAAAGAACAAGTGTTGCAGAATACCAAAGACTATATGGACGAGCTTAACGAAGCGGTGAAGGAGGACCGGAAAAGCCACGGAAAAAAGCCTTAAAATCCCGAGAGGAAGTGAACGAAGAAAAAGAAATTAAAGTGAGCAAAACAGACCCAGACAGCGGCTATATGATCCGTGATGGCAAGCCTGAAGGCTTCTTCTATCTGGACCACCGCACAGTGGATATGAAGTACAATCTGATTACGGATGTGCATGTGACGCCGGGGAATGTACATGATTCTGTCCCCTATTTGTCCCGTTTGGATCGACAAAGAGAACGCTTTGGTTTTCAAGTAGAAGCTGTTGCGCTAGATTCAGGTTATTTAACGACGCCGATTTGCCGAGGTTTGCAAAACCGAAAGATTTTTGCCGTGATTGCTCACCGAAGATTCCATCCCAGACAAGGGCTGTTTCCGAAATGGAAGTTTGAATACGATGCCAAACGCAATGTGTATAGATGCCCAGCCCAACAGGAACTGCCCTACCGAACGACGGACCGTAAGGGATACCGGCAGTATGCCTCTGACCCAGCTCAGTGCCAGCATTGCCCACTGCTAGACCAGTGTACCCAGTCTCGAAACCACCGCAAAGTGGTGACTCGGCATGTCTGGGAAGACAGCAAAGAGTGGGTACGGAGCAACCGGCTAAGCCCATCCGGGAAACGGCTGTACCGCAAACGAAAAGAGACGATTGAGCGAAGCTTCGCGGATGCCAAAGAGCTCCATGGGTTTCGCTATTGCCGTTTGCGCGGTCTACCAAACGTCAGGGAACAAGCCCTTATGACGGCAGCCGTGCAGAACATGAAGAAGATGGCGATCCACCTGGATCGCCTGGAGAAACAGGGGTAACCCCCTATTTCTCCAGAGACCAGAGCCTTATGATGTAAAGAAAAAGAAACCCACGTCTCAAAAGACGGGGTTTCTCGACAATCTG